>CAZEKK010000011.1:0-20323 GCA_964512905.1 uncultured Solirubrobacteraceae bacterium | reverse complement strand
CCCCGCACGACCCGCGCCGCAGGTAGATTCCGCCTGCCAGGGACCCCACCGAGGAGCAGCCATGCCGCCACAGGATGTTCAAACCGAGGTCGTGGTCGTCGGCGCTGGGCTTGCCGGCCTCAGTGCGGCCCGCACGCTTGCCGCAAACGGCGCCGACGTTGTCGTGCTCGAGGCCCGCGACCGCGTCGGCGGGCGCACTTGGAACACCGAGATCGGCGGCGAGGCCAACGAGCTCGGAGGGCAGTGGGTGGCCCCATACCAGTCGGCGATGCACGAGCTGCTCGGCGAGCTTGGGATCGAGCTGTTCGAGAGCTACCGGACCGGCCAGCACACGTACATCGACCCGGGCGGAGCGGTGCACCGGTACGTGGGCCACGACGCACCGCTGGGCACCGCTTCCGAGACGGCGTTCGAGCGGGCCGACGCGCGGCTTGACGCGCTCGCGAAAGAGCTCGATGCCGAGGCCCCGTGGGACCACCCGGACGCCACCGAGCTCGACGCGCTCACATTCGAATCCTGGCTGGCGCGGGAGGTGCCCGACGACGTAGCCCGGGACCTCCTGCGCGCGTGGCTTGCCGGCGGCTTCCTGGCCAAGCCGGCGCAGACCTTCTCGCTCCTGCAGGGGCTGTGGATGATCGCCGGCGCGGGCGGCACCTATGAGCTCTTCGAGCCGGAGCAGTGCCTTGCGTACCGCGTGGTCGGCGGTTCGCAGATCATCGCGATCCGCATGGCCGAGCAGCTCGGCGACCGCGTCGTCCTGAACGCGCCGGCCCGCGAGGTCCGCTGGTCGGACGGCGGCGTCGAGATCGACACCGGCGAGCTGACCGTCGCATCGCGGGCGGCGATCGTCGCGGTCCCGCCGAACCTCACGAACGCGATTCGCTTCTCACCGGCGCTGCCGGCATGGCGGATGCGCCTTGCCCAGTCGCTCTCTCAGGGCAGCATCACGAAGATCCTCGCGGTCTACGACGAGCCGTTCTGGCGCCAGGCAGGCCTGTCGGGCCAGGGCTTTGCCCCGCATGAACTCGTGCGAGAGCTGTACGACAACTCGCCGCCGTCAGCATCTGCGGGCGTGCTGTGCACGTTCCTGGCCGGAGAGACCGCCGAGCGCGCCGGCCGCATCAGCGCGCCGGCGCGCCGCGCCGAGGTGCTCGCCAGCATGGCGAAGTACGTCGGCGACCACGCGCTGACGCCCGTCGACTACATCGAGACCGACTGGTCGGCGCAGGAGTGGACGCGCGGCGCCTACGGCACGAGCTACGGTCCCGGCGGCCTGACGCGGTTCGGCGCCGACCTGCGGCGCCCGGTCGGCCCGATCCAGTGGGCGTGCACCGACATCGCTGGAACCGGCCACATCCACATGGAGGGCGCGATCCGCTCCGGCCGCCGCGCCGCCGAGGCCTGCCTCGGGGGATGAGGGACGACGCGGTCGCGGCGAGCAGCGGTCAGCGGACGGGCCTGCGCAGCGCGCACTACTGCACCGCGTCGACGACCCACTCACCGCCGCGGCGGCCGAGCCGGATCGATCCCGGCCCGCCGTTGACGCGGAACTCGGCCGTGTCGTCGTCGGTCCCCGGCTCGTCGCGCACGGCGACGAGGTCGAGGCGCTGGACCTCAGTCCCGGGCCGCTCAGCGGCGTAGAGGCGGCGGGCGGCGTCCTGCAGCGCCGCGGGCTCCCAGCCCTTGTCGGCGGCGTGTGCGGCGGCCAGGCGGCGGTTGGCCTCCTCGATGCGGTCCTCGAAGGTCAGCGCCTGGGCCCGGTTGCGGCGGGCGACCGAGATCGCCCCGCCGACGCCAAAGACGACGATGAGGGTCCCGAGGACCGCCAGGAGGATGATCAGCCAGGTGGGCACGGCGACAGGATGGCAGGCGACGGGCGCGCCGGGGTGCCCGGTCGGGCGATGCCTCAGGCGGGCACGGCCCGGCCGTCGAGGTGCTGGCCGACCTTGCGCTTCACGCGCTGAAGCGCGTTGTCCACGGTCTTGGGCTCGCAGCCGAGGCGGTCGCCGATCTGGTGGTAGGAGTAGCCGTCGAGGTAGAGGCTGAGCACGCCGGACTCCAAGTCCGACAGCGCGGTCGACAGGCAGGCCACCAGCGCCCGCAGCTCCTCGGAGGAGATCACCTGGTTGACCGGATCGTGGACCGTCGGCCCCGGGAGGATGTCGTCCAGTGTCGTCTCGCCGTCGCTGGACCCCGCCGGCGAGGTCGAGAACGACACCGACCGGTTCAGCGGGGTGTGCTTGTTGCGCGACGCGGTCTTCACGGCGGTGATGATCTGGCGGGTGATGCAGAGCTCGGCGAAGTTGCGGAAGCTCGACTCGCGGTCGCTGCGGTAGTCCCGCACGGCCTTATAGAGCCCGACGAGCCCTTCCTGGATGAGGTCCTCGCTGTCGCCGCCGGCGAGGAAGTACGACGACGCCTTCAAGCGGACGAACCCGTAGTAGCGGCGCACGATCGCGTCGTGCGCGCTGCTGCTGCCCGTCTTCGCCAAGGCGATCAGATACCCGTCATCAAGCTGACCCTCAGCTTGAGTCTTTGCTGCGAACCGTGCCATGGACTGCCCCTTTCCAGGGACTTCGTAGCCCCTGAGCGTCCGTGGCGCACTCCTCCCCTGGCGCCATCCTTATCCGAGGAGAGAGAAAATCTCAACCTCAGCTTAAGACTGATGCGCGCGAATCTCGCACACTTATGATCCGCTGTCAACAGCGCCGTGCGACTGCAAGATCTCGTACAGCCACGCGGCGGCGGTGGCCGAGACGTTCAGCGACGCGATGCGCCCGCGCAGCGGCAGCGCGACGAGGTCGTCGCAGGCCGCGGCGACGCGCGGGCGCAGGCCACGGCCCTCCGCCCCGAGGACCGCGACGACGCCGCCCGCGTAGTCGGGAGCGTCGTAGCGGGTGGCGGCCTGCGCGTCGGCGCCGTAGCACCAGCAGCCCGCGGCCTTCGCGTCGCCGAGGAAGTCGGCGAGGTTGCGGACCCGGGCGACCGCCAGGTGCTCGACGGCGCCTGCCGAAGCCTTGCACACGGCCGCCGTGACCTCGGCCGCGCGGCGCTCGGGGATGACCACGCCGGCGGCCCCGACCGCCTCCGCCGTGCGGCAGATCGCACCGAGGTTCTGGGGATCCTGCACCTCGTCGAGAGCGACGATCAGCGGGTCGGGGAGGGCGAGGAGCGCCGCCGGATCCGCGTAGCGGTAGGCCGCGACCTCGGCGCAGATCCCCTGGTGCCCGTCCGACCCGCAGCGGGTGCCGATCGCCTCCGCGTCGGCGCCCTGCACCGCCACGCCCTGCAGCCACGGCTCCCGGACCGCTCCTCCCGCGGCCCAGACCGTGTGCACCGAGCGCGGGCCGGCCAGCGCCTCGCGCACCGCGTTGCGCCCGTAGACGATCACCGCCGCGGAACGAGCTCGGACCCGCCCGGGCCGTCGCGGACGTCCCACCCGCGGTCGGCGAGGGCGTCGCGCAGCCGGTCGGCCTCGGCGAAGTCCCGCGCCAGCCGGGCCGCGTCGCGGTCGGCGAGCAGCGCGACGGCCCCGGCATCGGGGCCATCCCCCGAGTCGGCGTCGAGCAGGCCGGCGAGCCCGAGCACGCCGAGCATCTCGCGCAGGTCCGCATCGCCGGTCTCCAGCCCGGCCTCGGCGCGGCGGTTGGCCTCGCGGATCCACCCGAACAGCTCGCCGAGCGCCTCGGCGGTGTTGAAGTCCGCCGCCAAGGCAGCGAAGAACGCCTCCCGCCGGCCAGCGAGTTCGGGCGGGCTCGCGCCCGTCTGCAGCCGGCGGGCCGCCTCCCGCACCCGCTCCACCCGCGCCGCCGACTCCTCGAGGCGGTCGGGCGAGTAGGCCAGCGGCTGACGGTAGTGGCCGCCGCAGAAGTACATGACGAGGGCGTCGCGACCGTACTCCTCGAGCGCACCGTGGAGCAGCCGGATGTTCCCGACCGACTTGGCCATCTTCTCCTCGCCCATCTGCACCATGCCGTTGTGCATCCAGATTCGCGCGAGGGGTGCGCCGCGGGCGGCGCGGGTCTGCGCCGCCTCGTTCTCGTGGTGGGGGAAGATCAGGTCGGCGCCGCCGCCGTGGATGTCGAAGTCGGCGCCGACGAGCTTCTCGGCCATCGCCGAGCACTCGATGTGCCAGCCGGGACGGCCCGGGCCCCAGGGCGACGGCCACGACGTGTCCTCGCCCGGCTTGGCCGCCTTCCACAGCGCGAAGTCGAGCGGATCGCGCTTGCGCTCGGCCCCCTCGACGCCCTCGCCCTGATCCATGTCGTCGACGTCGCGGTGCGACAGCTCGCCGTAGCGCGGGTAGGAGCGCACCGTGAAGTAGACGTCGCCGCCGGACTCGTAGGCATGGCCGGCCTCGACCAGGTCGGCGATCAGGGCGACGATCTCCGGCATCGTCTCGGTGGCGAGCGGCTCGGCGTCGGGGCGCCCGAGGCCCAGGCCATCGGTGTCGGCCACGTAGGCGGCGGTCATCTCCGCGGCGAGGTCCGCGCTCGAGACGCCGGCTTCGACGGCGGCCGCGTAGATCTTGTCGTTGACGTCGGTGATGTTCGCCACGAAGGTCACGTCGTAGCCCTCGTGCTCGAGGAAGCGCTTGAGCAGCGAGAACACGACGTAGGGCCGGGCGTTGCCGACGTGGACACGACCGTAGACCGTCGGGCCGCAGGCGTAGATGCCCACGCGCCCGGGGTCGCGGGGCTCCAGGCGCCGCCGGGTGCCCGTCAGCGTGTCGTGCAGGAGGATCTCGCGCATCTGCGCCCGGAACCCTACGCCGCGGCGAGGGCCGCACGGGGCGACGCAGGCCCCGGTCGCGCGCTAGGGTCCGTCGTCCGGTGTCAGGGTCGCCTCCCATCCCAGGGAGCCTCGCCGAGGTCGAGGCCGCCTTCCGCACGCTGCCGGAGCGCTATCTCGGCGCCCGGCCCGGCTTCGACGCGACCTACCACCTGCGCCTCGGCGACATCGGCCGCACCTGGGAGGTGCGTGCCACCGAGCACGGCGCTCGCGTCCGCAAGGGGATCACGCGCCGCGATCCCGACGTGGTCATCGGCACCACGGCCGGGACGTGGCTGGCGCTGCGCCGCGGCGACTTCCCGGCGATGGAGGCCTACTCGCGCCGCGAGCTCTACGTGCGCGGGAACCTCGATCTCGCCGTCGGCTTCGAGGGCCTCTTCCGCCTCCCGGACGGCCGGTCCCCGCTGCAACGCGTCCACGAGGTGAGCGCCGGGCGGCACCGCGTCTCGACCCTGACGATGGGCCGCGGCCCCGACGTCGTGCTCATCCACGGCCTCGGCGCCACGAAGGCCTCCTTCTTCGAGACCGCCGCGGCGCTGCGCCGTGACTACCGCGTGCACGCGATCGACCTTCCGGGCTTCGGTTCCTCGTCCAAGCCCGCGCTCGGCGGCTACGACGCGCCGTTCTTCGCCCGCGCCGTCCTGGACGTCATGGACGAACTCGGGATCGACCGCGCTCACCTGGTCGGCAACTCGATGGGCGGCCGGGTGGCGATCGAGGTCGGCCTGAAGCAGCCCGACCGGGTCGGCGGGCTCGCCCTGCTTGCGCCCGCGGTGGCCTTCGTGCGCCGCGACTTCCTGCCGATCGTCCGTGCCGCCCGGCCCGAGCTCGGGCTCCTGCCGCACAGCTTCGGGCGCTCGCGAATCGCCGGCCAGTTCTGGAGCATGTTCGCCGACCCCGGCGCCATCGACCCGGCGATTGCCGACGTGGTCGTCGACGAGTTCGAGAACACCTACCGGTCGCCCGCCGCACGCCTGGCCTTCCTGACCGCCGCCCGCAACATCTACCTCGATCACCCGTTCGGACCCGGCGGCTTCTACCCGAGGCTGGCCACGCTGAAGCCGCCGGCCCTGTTCGTGTGGGGCACCCACGACCGCCTCGTGCCGCCCGGCCTGTCGCGCCACGTGGCCGAGTGGCTGCCCGAGGCCGAGCAGATCGTGTTCGACCACTGCGGCCACGTGCCCCAGGTCGAGAAGGCCGAGCAGACCAACGGCCTGCTGCAGCGCTTCTTCCGGCGCATCGATGCGCTCGGCATCGTGCGGACCGGACAGACCGCCGCGTAGACTCCGCGGCCCATGAGCGCGACCGACATCGACGCCCGCGCGGCCCGCAACGGGCACGAGCCCGCCGAGCCGGACGCGCCCGGGCCCGCCGGGGATCCGGCAGCCGAGCCGGCCCGCGGCCCCGGCCTCGCCGACCGCGTGGTCCGGGCCGTTTCGCGACGCGTGCAGGAACGAATCCCGCGGGCCGACCTCGACGAGCGCGATCCCGACTACATCCGCGAGCGCGCCCCGTCGCTGTGGCTGCTGGCGTCGCTGTGGTTTCGCGGGGAGGTGCGCGGGATGGGCAACGTCCCCGACCACGGACCGGTCCTGCTCGTGGGCAACCACTCGGGCGGCAACCTGACCCCCGACACCGGGGTCTTCACCCTGGCGTTCACGACGTACTTCGGCGTCGAGCGCGCCTTCTACCAGTTGGCGCACAACCTCGTGCTGTCGTTCCCCGGCCTCGGCTTCCTGCGCAAGTTCGGCACGGTGGCGGCCTCCCCCGAGAACGCCGCGCAGGCGCTCTCGTCGGGCGCGGCCCTGCTCGTCTATCCGGGCGGGGACCACGAGGTGCACCGGCCGAGCTGGCAGGGCGGGCGCATCGACTTCGACGACCGCCACGGCTTCGTGCGCCTGGCGCTCGAGCACGACGTCCCGATTGTGCCGGTCGTCTCGATCGGCGGCCAGGAGACGGCGCTCTTCCTCTCCCAGGGCGCCGGCATCGCCCGGACGCTCGGGCTCGACCGCTCGCTGCGGCTGAAGGTGCTGCCCCTCTCCCTCGCCGTTCCGTGGGGGGTCAACGTCGGCGACTTCCTCGGGCACGTGCCGCTGCCCGCGAAGATCACGATCGAGGTCCTCCCGCCGATCGACCTGCGCGCGGAGTTCGGCCCCGAGCCGGACGTCGAGGAGGTCTACGACCACGTCGTGCGCCACATGCAGGAGACCCTGGACGCCCTGGCCGCCGAGCGGCGCTGGCCGGTGATCGGGTGAGGATCGGCGCCCAGATCGACGTGTCCGCCCCGCCGGAACTGGTGTGGGAGTACGTCTCGGACCCGGCCCTCTACCTGCACTTCATGCACGGCGTGACGCGCTGGGAGGTCGCCGGCGAGACCGCGATCGGCCTCGGCGCCCGCTACCGGATGCTCATCCGCGTCGGGTCGGCCGAGGTCGGCGGGCTCATCGAGGTCGTCGAGTTCGACGCCCCCCGCGACCTGGCCTGGACCTCGGTCCTGGGCATCGACCAGCGCGGGCGTTGGCGGCTGCGCGAGCGGCCCGCCGGGCGCACGCACGTGGAGCTGCGCATGTCCTACGGCGTCGCGGGCTCGGGCCCGCTTGGCTGGATCGCCGAGCAGGTCGCCGCACCGACCGTCCGCGACCATCTGCGCCGCTCGCTGCTGCAGCTCAAGCGCCAGGTCGAGCACGAGCAGCTGCGCCGCAGCGTCGCCGCTCGGCGCGAGCGCTCCGAAGCGGCCTGACGCCGCGGGGCGCGCAAGCGCCGCGCAGAGCGCGCGTCACCAGGTGAGCTCGATCTCGAACTCCCGCTCGTCGTCCTCGATCTCGACCTCGATCTTCATCTGGATCTCGTCGGGCACCTTGACCACGAACCGCATGCCGTCACGCTCCATGATCACGTCGTTGCCCGATGCGAGTTCGTCGGCGATCTCGTGCAGGCGCGCGGCTGCATCCTCACGCCGCATCGTCCGCTTGTCCTTCAGCTTGGCGATGTCCATGGCCGCAGCGTAGCGCCGCCTCGCCCGCTGCGCGCCCGACCGGGCGCGTCACCCTCCCGCGGCTGCCGCCAGCGTCGCCACCGCCAGCGCCCCGGCGCCCTCGGCGCGGCCGACGAACCCCATGCCCTCGCCGGTCGTGGCCTTGATGTTCACGCGGTCGGCCGTCACCCCGATCGCTTCGGCGAGCCGAGCCCGGATCGCCTCGCGGTGCGGGCCGACCTTCGGTGCCTCCATGAGCACCGTCGCATCGACGTTGACGACCTCGAAGCCCGCCTCGGCGACCCTGGCGACGACCGTGCGCAGCAGCGCGATCGAATCCGCCCCGCGCCAGCGCTCGTCGGTGTCGGGGAAGTGCTGGCCGATGTCCCCCATCGCCGCGGCGCCGAGGAGGGCGTCCATGATCGCGTGGGTGAGCACGTCGGCATCGGAGTGGCCCTCGAGCCCCCGGTCCGACGGAACATCGACACCGCCGAGCACGAGCGGCCGCCCGTCGACGAAGCGGTGGACGTCCCAGCCGATGCCCGTCCGGACGCTCACGTCCGCGCGGACGCCCCGACCGGCTCGAGCCGGCGCTCCCGGCGGTGAAAGACGCACAGGTCGGTGACGCCCGCCGCGTCCATGAGGGCCAGCGCGTCGTCGTAGCGGTAGCCGACGTGCTCGGGCACGTGCGCGTCGCTGGACAGCGCCACCGGGCAGCCGGCGTCGACGCACATCGCCAGGAACGCCGGATCCGGATACAGCTCTCCGACCGGCTTGCGCAGGCCGGCCGTCGACACCTCCACGGCGATCCGCGACTCGGCGATCCCGTCCATGGCCACGTCGTAGAACCGGCGCAGGTCGCCGTCCGGCCACGGCCGCGACCGGCCCCAGACCTTCACGAGGTCGGGGTGGGCGAGGATGTCGAACATCCCGCACCGGGCCGCCTCGCCGAGCGTCTCGAAGTAGCGCAGCCACACCTTCTCCGGATCGGCCCCGCGGCCCCACACGTCCCAGCCGTCGTGATCGACCGCCTCCGATCCCAGGAAGTGGACCGAGCCGACGACGTAGTCCCAGTCGCGCGCATCGAGGAACGTCGCGATCCGGTCCTCGCGCCCCGGCAGGTAGTCGGCCTCGATGCCGAGCCGCAGGCCCGCGCCGCGGACGAACTCGCAGTAGGCGTCCACGTCGTCGAAGGCCTGCGTCGTCCACCACTCGTGGTCCCAGATGTCGAGTGACTGGGCGAACCGATGGATGTGCTCGGCGACGCCCAGCTCGGCGATGCCGGCCTCGTCGGCGGCAGACCGGAACCGGTCCACGTTCTCGGACGTGAAGTAGCGCGACGCCGGCGTGTCCGGGTCGTCGGGGCGCAGGTGGAGGTGGTAGTCGGTCAGCATCAGGCGCCGGGAACGGCGTCCCGCCCGGCCAGCAGCAGCTCGGCGATGCGGAGGTCGAGCGGCGTCGTGATCTTCAGGTTCTCACGCGGCGCGGGCACGATGCGAACCGAGCCGCCCTGGCGCTCGATGAGCGCGGCGTCGTCGGTTGCGGTCGCCAGGACGCGCTCGGGCACGTCGAGCGCCCGCTCGAGCGCCGCGCGGCGGAACACCTGCGGAGTCTGCACCGCCCACAGTTCGTCGCGCGGCAGCGTCGCCGTGACCACGCGATCGGCGTCTGCGCGCTTGATCGTGTCGGTCGCGGGCGCCGCCGCGATCGCAGCGTCGGCGCCCGATTCGGCCAAGTCGGCCAGGGCCGCCGCGAAAAGCGCCGGGACGGCCAGCGGCCGCGCGGCGTCGTGGACGACCACGGGGTCGCCGGGTCCCGCCGCCAGCAGCGCCGCCCGGACCGACTGGGACCGCGCCGCGCCGCCCGGAACGCCGGTCGTGCCCGGCGGCGCGGCCTCGCCGGGCGGCAGGGCGACGACGATCTCCTCGATCGCCGCCACCGCCCGCAGCGCCGCGACGCTCCACTCCACCATCGGGCGGCCGCCCAGCACGACGAACGCCTTGGGCCGGGAGGCGCCAAGGCGTTCGCCGCTGCCAGCGGCCACGAGGATCGCGACCGCCACGAAGGTCGCCTCAGCCGGCGGCCAGCATGGCCTCGTCGCCGGACTGGGCCAGGAGACCGTCGAGGTGCGCCTCGGCCTCCTCCTCGCCCATCTCGAGCGCATACATCAGTTCGGAGGCCAGGATCTTCTTCGCGCGGGTGAACATCTGCTTCTCACCGGTCGAGAGCCCCTTCTCCTGCTCCCGGATGGCGAGATTCCGCACGACCTCGGCGAGCTCGTAGATGTCGCCGGTCTTGATCTTGTCGCGGTTGTGCTTGAAGCGCCGGTTCCAGTTCTTCGGCATGTCCGACACTTCGTCCTGGAGCACGTCGAGAACCTTCTTGACGGTCTCCTCGTCGATGACCCGCCGCAGGCCGGCCTTGCCGGCGTTCTCGGTCGGGACCATGACGGTCATGTCGTTGTGGAGGATCTTGATGGTGAGGTACTCGCGCTCCTCGCCGAAGATCTCCTTGGACTCCTTCTTGAGGACCTTGCCAGCGCCGTGATGCGGATACACGACGTTGTCGCCGATCTCGAAGTGGATGATCTCCACTTCGACCTCGATCTCGAGATCCTCGAGCTGCTCTTCCATGTCGTCTGAGATGGTGCCCTCCTTCTCCAGGCCGGCCACAGCGCGACCGTGCGCTAGGTCTGCAGGTATCGGTCCACGAGGTTGATCTCCTGCAACCGGCGAAGGCCCTCGCGGATGTCCTTCGCACGGATCTCACCGACGCCGTCGACCGTCTCGAGTTCGGCGTCGGTCGCCGCCAGCATCTCGTCGAGACGCCCGAACTCGCGCACGATCTCCTGGACCAC
Organism: uncultured Solirubrobacteraceae bacterium; assembly: GCA_964512905.1. Classification (GTDB taxonomy): domain Bacteria; phylum Actinomycetota; class Thermoleophilia; order Solirubrobacterales; family Solirubrobacteraceae; genus CANJIV01. The sequence continues at coordinate 9,701 of CAZEKK010000011.1, read as the reverse complement.
CAGCTTCGGGAGCCGCGGGATGCGGCCGAGGATGCGGTAGCCCCGGGGCGAGACGGGGTAGTCGAGCGTGTTGAGCTTGCGGTCGTAGCCCAGCAGCTCGGCCAGGCGCCCGAAGTCGAGCAGGTCCTGGTGGGGGAGCCGGGCAAGCTGGTCGAGGACGGAGCCGAAGTCCTCTTCGGTGTCCTGCACGATGTAGTCGTGCACGAGGGCGGCCTTGTCTGCCGAGACGCCGACCATCGTTTCGTCGAGCTGCATCTCGATGAGCCGGCCTTCGGTGCCGAGTTCGACGATGTAGCGCTCGATCTCGACGGCCATGCGCGTGACGAGCTCGGCGCGCTGCAGCACGGTGAGGACGTCGTGAAGCGTCGACCCGCCCTCGAACTCGAGCGCGGTCAGGCGCGTCGAAACCTGGTCGAGGCGGGTCCGGTACTTGTCGAGCGTGGCGAGCGCCTGGTTGGCCTTGGCCAGGACCACGGGGATGTCGACGAGGATGTACTTCGACCCGTCGACGTAGAGCGAGACGACCTCTCGCCGCTGGGAGCAGGCGATCACGAGCGCGTCGGTCTGCTTGGAGACGCGCTCGGCGGTGCGGTGGCGGGTGCCGGTCTCGAGGGACAGGATCGTCGGGTCCGGCATGAGCTGCACGTTGGCCCAGACGATCTTCGTGCAGTTGGCGTTGAGCACGATCGCCCCGTCCATCTTCGCCACTTGGTACAGCAGCGACGGCGTGTAGTCGACGTCGAGCTTGATGCCGCCCGAGTACAGGAACGACAGCTCGTCGGAGTCGCCGATGACGACCAGGCCGCCCGTGCGGGCGTGGAGGATGTGGTCGATGCCCTCGCGAAGGGCGGTTCCGGGCGCGACCATCTCGAGCGCCCTGATGAGCCGGGGCTCCTGACGTGCTTCGAGCTCTTTGAGCTCTTCCCCGGATCGAGACGCCATGCGAAGGCCCATTCTAGCGGGAATTTCCCGTCCTGGTCCCATCGAATCGCGTTCAGCAAGCGCCGCTGCGCCCGCAGCGGCGGCGGGGGTCAGGCTGCCGCGCGCCGCGCGGCGGGCAGCGCCGCCGTCACCGCTGCGCGGAGCGTGGCCGCTGCGCTGACGCCAGGGCCCGGGCGGGCGTCGCCGGAGCTGCCGTCGGGCACGATCACGGGCCGCAGCCCGAAGCGGGCGGCCTCGGCGAGCCGCCGGTCGGCGTGCGCAACCGGACGCAGCTCGCCCGTCAGCCCGACCTCGCCGAAACACGCCAGCGGCCCGACCGCGCCGCCGGCGTCCGCCGCCCCGCCCAGCGGCGCCCCGCGCGCCGCGCTCGCCACCGCCAGCGCGACGGCGAGGTCGGCGCCCGGCTCGTCGGCGCGCAGGCCGCCGACGACGTTGACGAACACGTCGGCGTTGCCGAGCCCGATCCCAGCGTGGCGTCCGAGGACGGCGAGCACGAGCGCCAGGCGGTTGCGATCGATGCCGTTGACGACGCGGCGCGGCGGCTCGAGCTCGGAGGGCGAGACGAGCGCCTGGACTTCGACGAGCAGCGGTCGCGACCCCTCCATGGCCGCGAGGACGCAGCTGCCCGGTGCCCCCGTCGCGGCGCCCACGAAGACCGCGGAGGCGTCGGGCACCTCGGCCAGGCCCGCGCCGCGCATCTCGAAGACCCCGGCGTCGCTCGTCGACCCGAAGCGGTTCTTCAGCGCCCGTAGCGTCCGGTAGAGGCGCTCGCGCTCCCCGTCGAACTGCAGCACGCAGTCGACGACGTGCTCGAGCACGCGCGGACCCGCGATCGATCCCTCCTTCGTCACGTGCCCGACGAGGACGGCGGCGATGTCATGGGCCTTGGCGATCCGGACGAGCCGGTCGGCAGCCTCGCGCACCTGGCCGACCGAGCCGGCGGCGCCCTCGAGCTGGGCGGCGTGCAGCGTCTGCACCGAATCCACGACGCAGACCTCGGGACGCTCGGCCTCCAGCGTGGCAATCACCGTGTCGAGGTCGGTCTCGGCCACGACGGGGATGTCGAGCGCCCCGCCCCCGAGGCGCTGCGCCCGGAGCCGGATCTGCGAGGCCGACTCTTCGCCCGAGACGTAGAGGACGCGCCGGCCGCCTGCCGCCAGGCAGCCGAGCGTCTGCGTCGTGAGGGTCGACTTCCCGATCCCGGGCGCGCCCCCGAGCAGGACGAGCGACCCCGGGACGATGCCGCCGCCCAGCACACGGTCGAACTCGTCGATCCCGGTTCGGATCCGGATCGCCGCCTCAGCCTCGACGTCTCCCAATCTCCGCGGGGACGCCGCCCGGCCCGCGCCCCCGCCCCGCCGGCTCGCGCCCGGCCGTGCCGCGGGCGCCCGCTCCTCGGCCAGCGTGTTCCACGCCCCGCAGCCCGGACAGCGGCCGTGCCACTTCGGCTCGGCGTGGCCACAGTCGGCGCAGACGAATCGGGAGGCGGAACGGGCCATGAACCGAGCGTACGGGACGGTCCGGCGGGTGCCGCGGAGTTCGCGTCGTTCCCCGCACGCGGGTGGCTGGATCGTTGCGGGCTGGGGTCGGTCTGCCAGCGCCGGGGTACGCCGTCCGGGCAGGGGCGGCCCCGGCGGGGAACGGCATTCTGGGGACCCCGCCGGGCGCCGCCCCCGCCCGCCCGGCTGATTCCGCGCGCACTGTGCCCGCGGCCGCACGGGCGCCGCGCCGCCGACCGCACGGCGCCACCGACCGCCTCGACGGCCAAGCGACGGGAGCTCGGAGCGCGCGGGCGTTCCTCGGCTTACGGAGGGCGGGAACGCCCGCTGTGGGCGGGCACGCTGCCCCCACTCGTCGTTGGTCGTTGCGCGCCCGCGCGCCTGCCCCGCCACCGCCGAACTGCCGAACCGTCAGGATCCCGAGCGACTGCGAGAGTCCGACGGCGTCGACGCCGCCCGGGGCCCACGCGGCACCACGATCTCGCCGAACGACTCGGTCTGGCCATCGTCGTGAAGCCGGGCCGTCAGCGCAGCGGCGATGGCGTCGCGAGCGTCCTGGCTGATGCGCGTCGGCACGCCGGACAGGCCCAGCCCGGAGAGGACGCGGCGCGACCAGCGGGCGCGCGACGACGTGCCCCGCGGGCCGCCGAGGCGCGACCACGTCGCCGTCGGGAAGCACTCGATCACGTGCCACGGCTCGGGCGCCGCCTCGAGCGCGGCGAACAACTCGAAGCCGTGGAGCACCCAGCCGTAGTAGGCGGGATTGCCGGCGAGCGCCGCCGCATCGGGCGTGAAGCGGATCCCGCACACGCCCGCCGCTGCGAACGCCCGCTCGTCCGGCCGGGACCGCTCGCCGTCGGGGGCAGGCGACCGCGGGCTGTCGACCGCCACGACCGCGGGGCCCTGCTCCCGAAGCCAGCGCACGACGGCCGATACGTCGCCGATCCGCTCGGGGCCGCCTACGAGGCGATGCCGATCGACGGCGGCGACGTCGAAGCCCTTGGCGGCGCCGACATCGACGCCAGCCCAGGTCGTAGCGGACCGACGACCTACCGCACCGGACACCCGAGCTTCTCGAACGCCTGCTTGTTTCGGTAGTAGGTCCCCGTCGGCAGGTACGGTCCCATGATCGCGCGCTCGTCGCCCGGGGTCTTCGTGTCCTGGATCGCCCGGCGGAACGTTGGCGACGGGAGCAGGTTGCGCATCTGCATCCAGCCGAAGTCGCGGTCGCGGCCGCCGTCCCCGCGCGGAGACCACAGCTGCCACGCCACACCGCACCGCTTCGTGGCGTTGCGCGGGCGGTCCTCCGTCCGGCTCGTCACGACGACGTACCGGCGGGTCTTCGTGAGCGGGATCTCCTCGTCGTAGCGGCAGCCGACCACCCGGGTCGTGAGGATCGACTCCACCATGCAGAAGGACACGTAGCGAAGCTGGGTGCCCTGGCGCAGGACCGGACCCCCGTTGAACGTCGCCGGCGTGGTGGGCATCGTTCCGCGGAAGGCGACGACCTTGCCGAGCTTGCGGTTGAGCGCCGCGCGGGCGTATTGCGCATGCAGGTTGGGGAAGAAGCCGCCCTGGCCGCCCTTGGGCGGGTTGACCACCTGCGGCTGATAGGCCGGGCCCGTGTAGAGGGCCAGCAGGTAGGGCCGGTTGTACTGGACCCGCCAAAGCGGCGGGCGGGTGGCGGGGAACCACGGCGGGACCCCCGGCTGGTAGCGCAGCGCGTTGTACTGCTCCTCGGGGATGAGGAGCGCCGTTGGCGGCGGCAGCCGCTTCTCCTGCGAGGTGAGCGTGGCGCAAAGCCGCTGCCCCGTCTGAACCGAGCCATCGGCGAGCCGGAGCACCGGCGTCGGCAGGGCAACCCCGCCGCGCAGATCCCGCCCCTTGTCCGGGATGAAGATGCGCCACATCACGACGTTGATCCCGCTGGTGTCGCCCGCAGGCCTGGTGTAGAGAACGTTGCGGCGAGGCTCAGTGCTGCGCGGCGCCGGATTGGCCCGGCCGGGGAACGTCGTGTCCCGCAGCGTCAAGGTGAAGGAGCGGCGCGGCACGTCGCGCCGCACGCCGGGCCGGAAGGGATTGCGGGAGCCGGCGTCCGGATCGATCTGGTAGTCGGCGAGGGCGTCCACGCCGACGCCGAGCAGGTCGTAGGACTGGATCGCCGCGTAGCGCCCGTGCGGGTAGGACCCCTTGAGCTGGAGCGTCGCGCCCGGCGGCAGCGTGTAGACCGCCGCCCAGTAGCTCACGCCTGCGTCCTGCGTCGCGATGTTGATGTAGCGCGGGCTGATCACGCCGATGTTCCAGAAGCACGTCGAGAACTTCCCGCCGTAGAGGTTCGGGATCCGGTCGGCGGCCCCCGCCGCCGGCGCGAACGCCAGCGCCGCCGCCACCGACGACGCCAGCGCGAGCGACCGCCACCTCATGCCGGTGCCTTGCAGCCTCGCTTCTCGAACGCCGCCTTCGACGTGTACTGCGACCGGGGGAAGTAGGCGCCCATGACGGCCGCCTCGGTGCCTGGGGTCTTGATCCGCTGCGGCGCCTGGCGGAAGCTCGGGTCCGCTGCCATGAAGCGCATGTACAGGGTGTCGACGTAGCTGCGGGCGGCGGGATCCGGATAGTTCTCGCCCTTGCCGAACGTCAGCCAGCGATAGCCGCACGCCGGCCTGGCGTTGCGGGGCCGGTCGCCCGGGCGGCTCACGACGAGCGTGTAGCGACGGCCCGAGGCCAGCGGCACCTGCTGGTCGTAGACGCAGTCGTAGCCAAGGCCCGTGACCGGCGAGGATCCCGTGCACAGCGACCAGTACCGGACCTGGTAGCGCGAGGGATTCCACCGGGTGGCCTCGGGAAGCGTGGACGGGAACGTCGGCATCCGGCCGCTGACGGTGATGACCTTCCCGTAGTTGAGGCTGACCGGGACCAGGAGGTACCGCGTGTCGGGGTTGGACTGGAACCCGCCCGCGTCCGACGGCGGGAACTGCGCCAGGCGCTTGGCCGGGTCCGCGGTGAACACGCCGGCGACCGAGTACTGGGCATTCCAGAAGCGCTCCCACCGGGGCGGGTTGACGGCCGGCGCGTTCGCCGGATCGGACGAGCCCGCGACGAGGCTCTTCCACGCGTCCTGGGGGAACGTGGACGTGCTCTTGTCCTTGATTGGCTGCAGCGCGGCGCAGGCGGTGGCGCCAGTGAGGGCCCGCCCGTCCGCGAGCTCGAGCGTGAGCTTCGGCAGCCCGGCGTCGCCGGTGCCGTCGCGACCGCGGTCTGGCAGGTAGTTGCGGATGCTCATGCCCACGCGGGCGGTCGGGTCGGTGGATCCGGTGTAGATCGTGTTCCGCGCCCGCGTCGCCGGGATTGGCCCGCCGACGACGTGCAGGGTGTAGGCGCGCGGCTTCGCCGTCCGGCGGTTCGACGTGCGGAACGGGTTGACCGACCCCGGATCGGGCGTGATGTTGAGGTCGCGGATGCTGTCGCCCGGCCCGAGCTGCCCGCCGCCCACGGCCTTGAAGATCGTGTAGGACATGTACCGCTGGTGCCCGAAGGTGCCGCGGAAGGTCAGCCGCGCCCCGGCGGGAAGGATGTACTGGCCGACGAAGTAGGTCGAGCCGACATCCGGGTACAGGTTGGGCGTCTGGATCGGCAGGGCGCCGGGGAGGTTCGCGTAGTCCATCCCCTTCGGCGGCGCCCAGAAGCAGTCCTTGCCGTAGCGCGCGTTCGTCAGCTTGGCGATGTTCTTCGGAAGGAAGTTGGTGCCGGCGTGCACCGGGCCGGCAGCGGCGGCGACCAGCGCGGCGGCCACCCCGAGTGCGAGCGCGCCACGCTTCGCCGCGACCCGATTCTCCCGTGCTGAACTCCGACGGGCCATCAGCCCCTCCCGACCTCGACGAACATGGACAGCGGTGATCCTAGGCAACGTGTTTACGATCTGTCAATGAGCAACGTGCACCGCCAGCCCGCCGACGCGGCTCGCCCGGCGGTCGGACCTCGCCCGCGCAGCCGCCTGCCCCGGGAAATCCGCCGCGAGCAGCTGATCGCAGCGGCCACACCGCTCGTCGCCGCCCACGGGCTTTCCGAGTTCTCGCTCGAGGACGTGGCGGCCCGGGCAGATGTGACGCGCAACCTCCTCTACCACTACTTCCCGCGCGGCCGGGCCGACCTGGCGGTGGCCGCCGTCGACTGGGCCGGTCGCCAGCTCACCGACGACTGGTCGGTGGACGAGTCTGCCCCCCTCGCAGAGCGCCTCGCCGCCAACCTCTCCCGGCTCATCGACCACGCCTCCGCGCCGAGCGAGGCCTGGCGGATCTATCGGCACTCGCGCTCGTCGACCGATCCCGACATCGCCCGGACCGTTGCCCGCTACCGGGGGCTCATCGTCTCGACCATCTCCCTCAACCAGGCGGGAACCCCCAATCCACCGCCGCCGCTGCGACTGGCGCTCGAGGGCTACCTCGGGTTCGCCGAGACCCTGCTCGACCGGGCCGACGGCTCTGGCGTGCCGCGCGACGCCGTCCTGCAGCTTCTCGGCGACACCCTCGGAAGCGTCGTCGCATCGGCGCGGTCGGTCGTCGACGGCCAGAGCATGATTGTTGACAAGTCGTAAATAGCTCGGGTAGGGTCGCGACGTTCGCTCTGCCCGCTGCCGAGGAGGCGAGGATGCCCGTCCGCCGTGCCGCCATTCCAAGCCGTCCCGCCGCATCGATCGCCAGGCGGACGACGCTGGCGCTCGCTGCGGTCGTCGTAGCCGCCGGTGCCGGCGCCGCTGCGCCAGCACCGGGTGCGACCGCACGCCCGTCGGGCCTCAGCGCCAGCGACGTCCTCTACGGCGAGTTCTCCGACTGCTTCTGGACCGCAGGCGCGATCAACGGCGGCAAGCGCAACATCGCCTATCCGGACGGGGGCGCCAACTACTGGGTGGCGACGTACGTGCTGCCGCCTGGCGCGACGCTCCAGCTCACGGGTCGCTTCCCCCACGCCCGCTACGCATCGGTCCACGCCTACGACGACCTCGGGGCCATCCAGGACGCCATCGCCGACTACCAGATCACCCCGGACCGGGGATCGGCCAATCCGTTCCGGACCGGCGTGCCGCGAACCGCGACGCGGCGCTCCTTCACCGTCACGCTGGCTCGCGGGTCGCTGCCGGCGCCGCCCGACCCCAACCAGCGCTCCAACGGCCCGGCGCGCAACGTGCTGCGCACGCTGCCCCCGACGAGCACCACCGGCGTGACGCGCGTGGCGTGGCGGGTCTACGTCCCGGACCGGGGCCGTGACCTGCGCGGGGGCGTGGCGCTGCCCCAGCCGCGGCTGACGCTGCCCGACGGGCGCGTGCTCACGGGCAAGGCGGCCTGCAACGCCCTGACGTCCCAGCAGGTGCAGGGCCGCTTCCCGGACCCGTCGGCGCTGCTGCTGACCCAGGCGCAGTACGAGGCGCTGCGCTACAAGGCCAACGTGGCGCCGTACTTCCCGGCCGAGCCGCGTCCGGTGTGGCGGGTCCAGTACAACCGCGCGTACCTCCTCGCCCTGTACACCCCCGGCGTGATCCCGCCGAGCACCACCAAGGGCGGCCAGTCGGGCTTCTTCCCGAACCTCCACAACCAGTACATCCGGGCAGCCCTGAACCGCAAGCTCGGCAAGGTCTTCGCCGTGCGGGGCCGGATGGCCACGACGCCCTCGACCTACGACGGCGACCGCTTCCTGCGACCGGCGCAGCTCCGCTACCAGTCGTTCTGCATGAACGAGTCGGTGCTGACCACGAGGGTGATGGACTGCGTCTACGACGAGGAGATCCCCCTCGCCAAGGGCCGCCGCTACCTCGTGGTCACGAGCCGAGCCGAGGATCGACCCAGGAACGCGACCCGCACGTGCGGCGTGGCGTGGATCCGCTGGTCGCCCCGCGGCGACGGCGGTCGCGACCGCGATTTCGGCTGGCTGCAGATCCGCACGATGCTCCCGTCGCCGACGTTCCGCAACGCCGTCCAGGACACCAAGACCCCGGGCGACGAGCGCGCGGTCCTCGGCGCGTACTTCCCGAAGTCGACGTACTACGACACCAAGGCCGCGTTCGAGCGCTTGGGCTGCCCGGCGCGGTAGGCGCTCCGCGATCGGGCCCGCCGGCAGCGCCCCGCCAACGCGAACGCCCAATCAGCCGGCCGCGCCGGGGCGGTTCCCGGAGGGGCCCCCCGAAAAGCCGTACCCCGACGGGAGCCGTCCCGGCGCGGCGGCGTACCACCGCCGACCAAGGATCCCGCGAGATGCGAGCTCGGGGGCGGCAGCGCCGCCCCCGAGTCGCTCAGGACTCGTCCGGCAGCGGCGCCTGATCGGCGGGCTCGTCGCCGTCCGGCGCCGCGGCGTCGGACGCCTCGCCGCCTTCGGCCCCGACCCCGACCGGCGTGGGCGCCGGCTTTGGCTCGACGACCGTCAGGATCACGTCGCGCTCGTCGTCCTCCGGCGCGACCTCGACCACCACGGTCGAGCCCGGCGTGAGCTCGGCCCGCAGCACGAAGTCGGCCAGCGGGTCCTCGATGTAGCGCTGGATCGCCCGGCGCAGCGGGCGGGCGCCCATCGACGGGTCCCAGCCCTTCTCGACGAGCAGGTCGCGCGCGTCCTCGGACAGGTCGAGCTGCAACTGGCGCTCGGCCATCGACTCGCGAATCCGCAGCAGCAGCAGGTCGATGATCTCCTTGATCTCGTCCCGCTGGAGCTTGTGGAACACGATGACGTCGTCGATCCGGTTGAGGAACTCGGGCCGGAAGACCTTCTTGAGCTCGCCCATGATCCGGTTCTTCATGTCGTCGTAGGTGATCCCGGTCTCGTCGTCGGAGACCGCGAACCCGAGCGGCGTGTTGCGGGAGATCTCCTGGGCGCCGATGTTCGACGTCATGATCACGATGGCGTGCCGGAAGTCGACCGTCCGCCCCTGGGCGTCGGTCAGCCGGCCGTCCTCGAGGATCTGCAGGAGGATGTTGAAGACGTCCGGGTGGGCCTTCTCGATCTCGTCGAGCAGGAGCACCGAGTACGGCTTGCGCCGCACGGCCTCGGTGAGCTGGCCGCCCTCGTCGTACCCGATGTAGCCGGGCGGAGAGCCGACCAGGCGCGAGACCGCGTGCTTCTCCATGTACTCGGACATGTCGACGCGGACCATCGCGTCCTCGTCGCCGAACAGGAACTCGGCGAGCGTGCGGGCCAGCTCGGTCTTCCCGACGCCGGACGGCCCGAGGAAGATGAACGAGCCGGTCGGCCGCTTGGGGTCCTTCAGCCCGGCGCGCG
>CAZEKK010000010.1:14955-21597 GCA_964512905.1 uncultured Solirubrobacteraceae bacterium | reverse complement strand
TCAAGGAGACCGACCGCACGGACATCGTGACCGCGCTGCTCACCGGGGTTCCCGGCGTGACGCAGATCGGGAGCAAGCCCGCCGCGGCCGACACCCTGAAGCTCAACCTCGGCGTGCCACCGACGGCGACGCCCAACCGCTTCGGGGTCATCGGCGGGGACACCGCCGGGTTCCCGAACGGCCGTCGCCTCACCGACGACGTCGTGGACATCGAGCTGCGCGTGATCGGCGGGTTCCTGATTCCCGCCGACAAGGGCGGCAAGCAGCTCCCGCTCGGCGACGGCGTCGACGTGAACGACCGGCAGTTCCTGCCGACGTTCCCGTACGTCGCCCCGCCGTTCGACGGGTTCACCGCGAAGCTCAAGCGCGATGAGCCCGCCCACAGCCCCACGCCGGGGGATCTCAAGCCGCCGGCGCCCTGATCGCGACCCGGGAGGGGGCGCCTGCGCGCCCCCTCCCGCTCGTGACCGCCTCGCTCTCACGCACTTCGACACCGACCGTCCGCCCGCCGTCAGCTCTCCCCCTCCTCGATGCACGCACTCCGCCGCCCCAGCCTCGCCGCGCTGATCGCCGTCGCCGCCACGTTCGCGGCGGCGCTTGCGGCGTTCGCGCTCCTCAGCCGCAGCGATCCCGACGGCCCGACCCCGCCGTCCGCTGCCGACGTGAACCTCGCCCCGCCCGGGGCCCCCACCGACGCCGTGATCCGCGGCTACCAGCGCCTCGTCCGCGCGCAGCCGGGCAGCCCCGACGCCTGGGCCGCGCTGGCCGGCGCCTACCTGCAGAAGGTCCGCGAGACCGGCGATCCCGGCTACTACGCCCGCGCGCAGGCCGCCCTGGACCGCGGCGCGCGGACCGGCGGCGGGCCGACCGAGCGGCTTCTGGCCGCCCAGGGCACGCTCGCCCTCGCCCGCCACGACTTCCAGCGCGGCCTCGCGCTTGGCCGCGCCGCGCGCCAGGCCAACCCGGCCTCGAACGTCTCCTTCCCGGTCATCGTCGACGCCTTGGTCGAGCTCGGCCGCTACGACGAGGCCGGTCGCGAACTGCAGGCGTTCGTCGACCGCAAGCCCGGGCCGGCGTCGTACGCGCGCGCCTCCTACTTCCGCGAGCTCCACGGCGACCTCGACGGCGCGGCGGCCGCGATGCGGCTCGCGATCTCCTCGAGCGGCGCGACGGGTGAGAACACGGCATACCTGCAGACGCTGCTCGGGACGCTCGAGTTCAACCGCGGGCGCCTCGCCGCCGCGGCCGGCGCCTATCGAGCGTCGCTGCGGTCGTTCCCGGGCTCGGTGGCCGCCCGGGCCGGCCTGGCCCGCGTCGACGCTGCCCGCGGCCGCTTCGGCGCCGCCATCGCCCGGCTGCAGGACGTCGTCGGGCGGCTCCCGCTCCCCGAGCACGTGATCGCGCTGGGCGAGGTGCAGCAGGCCGCCGGGCAGGACGCGGCGGCACGGCAGGCGTTCGCGCTCGTGGGCGCCGAGCAGCGCCTCCTGCGCGCCGGCGGCGTGAACACCGACGTCGAACTGGCCCTGTTCGAGGCCAGCCACGGGAGCCCCGCCCGGGCGGTGGCGCTGGCGCGCCGCTCGTGGAGGACGGCGCCGAGCGTGCGGTCGGCCGACGCGCTCGGCTGGGCGCTCACGCGGGCCGGCCGGCCCGCGGACGGCTTGGCCTGGGCGCAGCGCGCGCTGCGCCTGGGGTCGGCGGATCCGTCGTTCCGCTTCCACGCCGGCATGGCCGCAGCGGCAGCCGGCGACCGTGCGGCGGCGCAGCGCTACCTGCAAGGCGCGCTGGCCCGCACGCCGCACTTCAACCCGGTCGACGCTCCCGTCGCGCGGCGGACGCTGGAGCGGCTCTGATGCGCCGTGTCCTTGCCGCTCTGCTCGGGCTCGCCGCCGCCGCGGCCGTCGCGGCGCCGGCCGCCGACGCGCATCCGCTGGGGAACTTCTCGATCAACCACCTCACCACCGTGAGCGTCTCGCGCGACCGCGTCGATCTGCGCTACACCCTCGACCAAGCCGAGATCCCGACGTTCCAGCAGCGCGCCCTCGGTCGTGACGAGATCCTGGCGCGCACGGTCGCCGAGGTGCGGGCGCGCCTTGCGGTTGCCGTCGACGGGCGGCGTGTCCCGCTGCGGGTCGGCGCGACGACGATCGGCTTCCCGGCCGGGCAGGGCGGGCTGCGCACGACGCGCGTCGAGATCGCCCTGCGCGGTGCTGCGACCGACGCGCGGCGCGTGCGCGTCCACGACGGCACCTACCCGGATCGCGTCGGCTGGAAGGCCGTCGTCGCGCGCCCCGGCGAGGGCACCGCCGTGCGCTCGACGGCGCCGTCGGGCGATCCGACCAATGGCCTGCGCGCCTACCCCGAGCGCCTGGCCGACTCGCCGCTGGACCAGCGCTCGGCGAGCCTGGCCGTCGCGCCGGGTGACGGCACGCTCGTGGCGCCCGAGGCGCCTGGCCGTCCCGAAACGACGACCACGACCGACCGGTCCGGCGACAGCGGCTTCACGGCGATCTTCGCGCAGGCATCGGCCGGCGAGGGCGTCCTGGTGCTGCTGCTGCTGGCAGCGTTCGGCTGGGGGGCGCTGCACGCCCTCTCGCCCGGGCACGGCAAGGCGATGGTCGCGGCCTACCTCGTCGGCACCCGGGGCACCGCGAGGCACGCGGTCGCGCTGGGCGGCATCACCACGATCACCCACACCATCGGGGTCTTCGCGCTCGGCTTCGTCACGCTCGCCCTCTCCGCGTACATCGTGCCCGAGGACCTCTACCCCTGGCTGACGCTTGCGTCGGGGCTGCTCGTCGTCGTGATCGGCGTCGGCATCCTGCGCTCGCGCGTGCGCTGGTACCGGGCGCGCAAGGGCGGCGCCGCAGCGCCGGCCGCCCACGACCACTCGCACGATCACGGCCACGGCCACGGCCACGATCACGATCACGGCCACCGCCACGATCACGGCCACCGCCACGATCACGGCCACCGCCACGGCCACGGCCACGATCACGGCCACCGCCACGATCACGGCCACCGCCACGGCCACGGCCACGATCACATCCACGGCCACGCGCACGGCCACAGCCACGACGTCCCCGACCAGATCACGTGGAAGGGCCTCGTCGGCATGGGTGCCGCCGCCGGGGTGATCCCCTGCCCCTCCGCGCTCGTCGTCCTGCTCGGGGCGATCGCACAGCACCAGATCGGCCTCGGACTCGTCCTGATCGTCGCCTTCTCGCTTGGCCTGGCGGCGACCCTCGTCGCCCTCGGCCTCGCCGTCGTGTGGGCGAGCGGCGCGTCGTCCCGCATCGGCGTCCCCCGGCGCATCACTGCGGCGCTGCCGGCCGCCTCGGCGATCGTGATCGTCGGCGTCGGCCTCATGCTCGCCCTGCAGGCCGTGCCCGAGCTGTAGGCGCCCGCTCGGCGCGCCGGCCCCGCCGTGCGCGCCGGACAGCCCGCCTCGCCTCGCCGCCCCTTCCATCGGCGGCGCCCTGCCACTCATAGACACAAAGTATTCGCACATGCGAACAGTTCGCAGGTAGAAGTCGATTCGCGCGATCGGCTTTCAACTGCGGCTGATCCGCCCTCAGCGCTGCCGCGAAGAAAGCAGCACGCCATGACCGTCTTCCATCCAGCCCCCGCGCTCGAAGCCCCGGACGTCGAGGCCGCCGTGGCCGTGCTGCGCAGCCGCGGGCTGCGGCTCTCCGCGGCCCGCCGAGTCGTCCTCGAGGCGCTCTACGCGGCCGACGCCCCGGTGAGCGCCGAGCAGATCGCCGACGGGCTCGACGGTGCGGTCCCGCCCTCCGATCTCGCCTCGGTCTATCGCAACCTCGACACGCTCGAGCAGCTCGGCCTCGTGCGCCACGCCCACCTCGGCCACGGGCCCGGCCTCTACTCGCTCGCCGCGGCCCGGCGCCGCGAGTACCTCGTCTGCGACGCCTGCGGCGCCTTCACCGCCGTCGAGCCGGGCGACCTCGACGGCGTCCGCGATGCGATCCGAGCCGCGACCGGATACGAGGCGCGTTTCACCCACTTCCCGATCGTCGGCCTCTGCCCAGCGTGTGCGGCGGGCGGGGCCGAGCCCGACCACCACCACGAGGAGCCAGGCCATGCACATCCCTGACGGATTCCTGAGCCCGGAGGTGGCCGCCGCGACCGGCGTCGTCACCGTCGGCACGCTCGGATACAGCCTCAAGCGCGCTCGCACCGAGCTGGACGAGCGCCGCGTGCCCCTGCTCGGGGTGACGGCCGCGTTCATCTTCGCGGTGCAGATGCTCAACTTCCCGGTGGCGGGAGGCACGAGCGGACACCTCCTCGGCGCCGCCCTGGCGGCCGTGCTCCTCGGCCCATGGCTCGCCTGCCTGGTCATGGCGGTCGTCATCACGACCCAGGCGTTCGTGTTCGCCGACGGCGGCGTCTCGGCCCTCGGAGCCAACATCCTCAACATGGGGATCATCGGCGCCCTCTTCACCGGCTACCTCATGACCTGGGGGCGCAACGTCCTGCCGCGCAGCCGCCCCGCCTTCCTCGGCGTCGTCGCCGTCGGCGCCTGGCTGTCGGTGATCCTCGGGGCGACCGCGACCAGCCTCGAGCTCGCCGCCTCCGGCACTGTGCCGCTCGGCACCGTCCTGCCCGCCATGCTCGGCGTCCACACGTTCATCGGCGTCGGCGAGGCGGTCATCACCGTCGCCGCAGTCGCCGCGGTGATGGCGGCGCGACCGGACCTCCTCACGATCCGGCAGCTCGGCGGCGCCTCCGCTTCCCCGGCGGCGGCTCCGGCAGCGGGGACGGTGGCGTCATGAGGCCGCGCATCTCGATGAAGGCCTTCGTCGTGCTCGCGCTCGCGCTCGCGGTCGGGCTCGGCCTCGCCGCATCGCCGTATGCGTCGCCCAGCCCGGACGGGCTCGAGAAGGTCGCCGAGGACAAGGGCTTCCTGGACGACGGGAAGCTCGCCGCGATCCAGGAGGATTCGCCGGTCCCCGACTACGCCTTCCCGGGCATCGACGATCCGCGGCTGGCCACCGGCGTAGCCGGATTCGTCGGAACGCTCGGCGTGTTCGCCATCGGCTACGGGCTCGCCTGGGCCCTGCGGCGCCGCCGACCGGCGGCCCCGCGCCCGCCGGATGGAGCGCCGTCATCGGCCTGACCGCATGGCGGGGCTCTGCAACCACTCCCTCGAGCTGACCGGGCTCGCCGGCGACCCGGCGAGCCCGGTGCACCGCCTCGACCCGCGGGCGAAGCTGATCGGGTCGGTCGCGCTCACGGTGATCGCCGTGACCACGCCGCTGGCGGCGTGGCCGGCGTTCGTGGCCTGCGCGGTCGCGCTGGCGGCCGTGGCGGCGGCGGCGCGCGTCCCGGCCGCGGTGATCTGGCGCCGGGCGCGGCTCGTGCTGCCCCTCATCCTGTTCGTCGCCGTCTTCCTGCCGTTCATGCGCGAGGGCGGGACGGACGTCGCACTCGGGCCGGTGACGGTGTCCAGCGCCGGCTTGGCCGTCTTCGCCGCCGTCGCCATCAAGGCGGCCCTGGGAACGGTCAGCGCCGTCCTGCTCGGCGCGACGACCCCGTACCCGGACGTGCTGCGCGCGATGGAGGCGCTGCGGGTGCCGCGGACGTTCACGCTGATCTCGTCCTTCATGTATCGCTACCTGTTCGTGATCGTCGAGGAGGTGCAGCGCACGCGGGCAGCGCTGGCCGCGCGCGCCTTCCGGCCGCGCCTCGCCACCCACGCCGCGCCGCTGGGGCGGGCGGCGACTGCGCTCTTCCTGCGTTCGTACGGACGCGGCGAGCGGGTCTACCTCGCGATGCTCGCGCGGGGATACAACGGCACGATGCCCGTCCTGCGGCCGCTGCGGCTGCGGACCGTGGACGTCGCCGCGCCCGTCGCGCTGGTTGCGGTGCTCGTGGCCGTGCGGGTCGCCGCGGAGGTCGCCGCATGAGCTGCGCGATCCACGCGAGCGGCCTGCGCTACCGCTACCCGAACGGGCAGCCGGCGCTCGACGGCGTGGACGTGCACATCGCCCACGGGGAGCGCGTCGCCGTGCTGGGACCCAACGGCGCCGGCAAGACGACCCTGATGCTCCACCTCAACGGCCTCCTGAGCGGCGAGGGAAGCCTCGAGGTGGCCGGGATCGACGTCCGCGACGGGGACGTCCAGGCGCTGCGGGCCCGCGTCGGCCTCGTCTTCCAGGATCCCGACGACCAGCTCTTCATGCCGACGGTGCGCGACGACGTCGCCTTCGGGCCGCTCAACCTCGGGCTCGCCGGCCCGGGGCTCGAGGATCGCGTGGCTGCGGCGCTGCGCGCCGTGCGGATGGAGGACGTCGCAGACCGCAGCCCTCACCAGCTCTCGCTCGGCCAGCGCCGGCGCGTGGCGATCGCGACCGTCCTGGCGATGGAGCCGGCCCTGCTCGTGCTCGACGAGCCGTCGGCCAACCTCGATCCCCGCGCGCGGCGAGAGCTGCTCGAGGTGCTCGAGACGCTCGAGGGCACGATGCTCGTCGTCACGCACGACCTCCCGTTCGCCGCCGAACTCTGCGAGCGTGCCGTGATCCTCTCGACCGGGCGCATCGCCGCCGACGGCGGCTGCCGGGCGGTCGTCGGCGACGCCGCGCTGCTCGCGGCGCACGACCTCGAGCTGCCGGCCGGGTTCGACCTCTC
>CAZEKK010000010.1:11108-14855 GCA_964512905.1 uncultured Solirubrobacteraceae bacterium | reverse complement strand
GCACGCGCGGCGAACGCGGCGACCCGCCGCGCCGCCGGCCGCGGCTCGAGGGCCAGCGCCGGCACGTCGGGGTGGCCGGCGAGCCAGCCGGCGACGATGCGGACCTCGTCGACGGCGTCGGGCGCCAGCACGGCGGCCGGATCCGACGCCTCCCGGCCCGCTGCCGCGAGCGCAGCGTCCACCGCCGCCGGGATCGCCCCGTCCGGACCGGGCGCGCCCCAGTGCGCGACCCGTCCGGCGACCACCCACAGCCAGTCCGGCTCGGCCCCGGGCTGCGCCTCCCCGGCATCGCCGGCCCCGGCGGCCACGAGCCGCGGCGCAGCCTGGACCCGGCGCACCGCGCCGCCGAGGCGGTCGAGGAGCACCTCGAGGCGGTCCCGGCGGCGGCGCAGGACCGCGGCGCGCTCGTAGCGTCGGGCCGCGGCGGCGGCCCCCATCCGCTCCTCGAGCAGGCCCAGCAGGGCCGGCCCGGCGTCTCCGGGTCCGGCGAACACCGCCAGCGCCTCGTCGAGACGCGCCCGGTAGGCATTGGGATCGAGGTCGCCGAGGCACGGCGACAGGCAGCGGCCCATCTGCCCGTAGGCCGAGGGGTGGGCCCGGCGGGGCAGCGAGCGCCCGCACCGGCGCAGGCCGAAGAGGGCGTTGAGCTGTTCGACGAGCTCCGCCGCGGCCCGCTGGCCCCGCAGCGGGCCGACGTTCACGGCCCGCCCGGCAGCCGGCTCGGAGGCAACCTCGAGGATCGGGTAGGCGATGTCCAGGCGGCAGCGGAGGTAGGCGTCCCCGCCGGGATGCTTGAGCGCGACGTTTCCCGGCGGCCGCAGCTCCTTGATCAGGCGGTTCTCGAGCACGAGCGCGCCCAGCTCCGACCCTGCCGGCCTGGCGTCCACGAACGCCGCCTGAGCCGTCCAGTCCGCCTGTTCGGCCGACGGCGCGAAGTGGGCCCGCGCGCGTGCGCGCACCCGGCGCGACTTGCCGACGTACAAGACCCGGCCAGCGTCGTCACGGAAGAGGTACACCCCCGGGCCGGACGGCAGCGAATCGAAGCCGATCCCGCTCGACCCCGCGTCGACCAAGCGCGCGGCGCCGCGGGTGCGGCGCGCACGGGCGCCGCCGCCCGTCGACCGCCCGGCGCGGCGCCGGGGCGCAAGCAGCGCGACCGCCTCCCCGACCGTGGGCGCGTGCGCCGCCAGGCGGCCGAACAACGCGCAGAAGATGCGCGCGCAGGTCTCCGCGTCCGGCAGGGCCCGATGGGCGGCCTCGACGTCGACACCGAGCGAGCCGGCCAGCGGGACCAGGCCGCGGCGGGTCGCCAGCGGGGCGAACCGGCGGGCGAGCGCGACCGTGCACAGGACAGGCGGGGCCGTCCACGTCAGCCCGGCTGCCGCGAAGGCGCGCTGCAGCGCGCCGCGATCGAAGCTCGCGTTGTGGGCCACGAGCACCCGGCCGGCGAGCCAGGCCCGCACCTCGGGCAGCACGGACGCCGCCGGCGGGGCGTCGTCGACCATCGCCTGGGTGATGCCGGTCAGCCGCTGCACGCCGCGCGACAGCGGGCGACGCACGCCGACCAGGGACGAGAACCGGTCGTGCAGTTCGCCGCCGCCGACGAGCACCAGGCCAACCTCGGTCAGCTCCTGCGCCTCTCCGGCCAGGCCGTTGGTCTCGACGTCAACCACCACGAACTCGGCCGTGGCGAGCGGGGCGCGCTGCAGCGCTGATTCCACCGGCCCGTCCAGCATGGCGGCGGCTTCTACGCGGCCGGGCCGACGGCGTGCACGGATCCGTGCAGCACCGCCGCCGGCTGGCAGGATGTGGCGTCGATGACCACGCTCGCCTACCTCGGCCCCGCCGGCACCTTCACCGAGCAGGCAGCCCGGGACCTCGCCGCACCCGGGGCAGACCTGCAGCCGATGCCGCGCGTCCCCGACGTGGTGCAGGCCGTCGAGGCCGGGCGGGCCGACGCGGCCGTGGTCGCGTTCGAGAACAGCCTCGAGGGTTCGATCCCGGCCAACCTCGACCAGATCCTGCTCGAAACCGACCGCTGCCTCATCGCGGGCGAGCGGGTGCTGCCGATCTCGTTCACCCTGTTCCGCGCGCCCGGCGACACCGAGCCGCTCGCCGGCGTCGCCAGCCACCCGTTCGGGCTGGCTCAGTGCTCGCGGCTGATCGCCGAGCGCCGCCTCGAGACGCGCGAGACGCTCAGCACCTCGGCCGCCTGCCAGGAGATCGCCGAGGCGCCGCGGCCGGGCTGGGGCGCCCTGGCCCCCCGCCTGGCCGGCGACCTGCACGGCCTGCGGGTCGAAGCCGAGGGCGTCGAGGACGACGACCGTGCCGCCACCCGGTTCGTGCTGCTCGCACCCGCCTGCCCCGCGGCGACCGGCAAGGACCGCACGGCCTTCGCCTTTCGCCCCCGCTCCGACCAGCCGGGCAGCCTCGTGCGCCTGCTGCAGGAGTTCTCGGTGCGCGACATCAACCTGACGGCCATCAAGTCGCGCCCGACGAAGGAGCTGCTGGGCGAGTACGTCTTCTACATCGAGTGCGCAGGCCACGTCAGCGATCCCCGTGTGCGCGATGCCGTGCTCGGCCTGCTGCGGTTCGAGGGCGAGACCCGGTTTCTGGGGTCGTTCCCGGAGGATCCGGCCCGGCCCGGCCCCGCGGCGCCAGCCGGGTCCGACACGGCGCTGCGTGCCTACGAGGAGATGCTCGCGCGGGTGGCGACCCCGCCCACCCGATGACCGCCGCGCCCATGCGGGTCGGCGTCGCCGGCCTCGGCCTCATCGGCGGCTCGATCCTCCAGCGTCTCGCTGGAACGCCGGATCGCTTCTCGGCGTCCGGATTCGACGCCGAACCGGTCGTCGGGGCGGCGGCCCGCGACGCCGGCCTGCCGGTCGCGGCGAGCCTGGAGGCGCTGGCCGGGGCCAGCGACGTGGTCGTCGTCGCCGTGCCGCCCGCAGCGACCGCCGACACCGTGCTCGCCGTGCTCCGCGCGTCGCCGTCCGTGCTCGTGACCGACACGGCCTCGGTCAAGGGCGGAGTGCTGAACGCCGTCGCGGCCGCCGCGGGCAGCGCCCTGGGCCGCTACCTCCCAGGCCATCCCCTCGCGGGCAGCGTCGCGGCGGGCTGGGCGGCCGCCCGCGCCGAGATGCTCGACGGCGCCGCCTGGGCGCTGTGCCCGCCCGTGGCGGATGCGCCCCCGGACGCTCTCGTCGCCGTGGCCGCGGTCCTCGACGCCTTCGACGCCCGCATCGTCGTCTGCGACGCTGCCGAGCACGACGCTGCCGTGGCGCTGACGAGCCACGCGCCGCACGTGCTCGCCGAGGTGGTCGCGGCCGCGGCGGCGCCCGGCGCCCGGGCCGGCCTCGGCGCGCTCCTGTCCGGCGGCGCCCTGCGGGACATGACCCGCGTCGCCGGCGCCGACGCCCACCTCTGGCTCCAGATCATCGCCGCCAACCGGGCCGCCACCGTGACGGCGCTCGACGCCTGGCTGGACCACACGCGCCGCATCCGCGACGCACTGGCCGATGGCGACGACGGGCCGCTGGCCCAGGCCTGGGCGGACGGTGCGCGGGCGCGGGCCGCCATCGACGCGGTCCGCTGGCGCGAACCGGCGTGGGAGCCCTGCACGCTCACGTGGCCGGCGTGGGCGGCGCTGCTCGACCTCGGCCGCGCCGGCCGTGCCGTCCGGCGGCTGCGGCTGGACGGCGCCGCGCTGCATCTGGATGCCGCCGCTGCGCCCGCCCCGGCCTGACC
>CAZEKK010000010.1:0-11008 GCA_964512905.1 uncultured Solirubrobacteraceae bacterium | reverse complement strand
GACCTCGGCCCGACACGCTGGCGGCAGTCTGAGGCGTCGGATAACGTAGCGGGCGCCGGCGGGCCCTCCCGCCGAGCCGAGGGATGGCGCCGCTCACCACCACAGCCCGGCCAATGACGCGCTGGTTCGCGGCACTCGCCGCGGGCGCGCTGCTCCTCGCGGGCTGCGGATCGGACGACTACGAGAACACGGACCGCCCGCCACGGCCGATCAACGTGACGGCGGAGGTGTCCAACGTGCGCGTGTCGGTCTCACCCGGGTCGGTCGGGGCCGGCCCGATGGTCCTGATCGTCACCAACCAGAGCGACGCGGCCCAGGAGATCACCCTCGAGAGCGACACGCTGGGCGCCAGCCAGGCCGGCGTGCAGCAGTCGACCGGGCCGATCAACCCGAACGGGACCGGGCAGATCCAAGTGAACGCCAAGGAAGGCACCTACCGCCTCAAGGTCGGCGACGAGGCGATCGCCCCCGCCGTGCTCGAGGTCGGCCCCGAGCGGGCCACGTCGCAGAACACGCTGCTGCTGCCCTGATCGCTGCGTCGGCGGGGCACCGAGCTTGGGCGTGTGACCGCTCTCACATCACGCAACCTTTGCGAGTGTGGAACACTTGCGTCCATGCAAGCAACTGCCCCCCGCCGCTCCGTGCCGCCGGCCGCGCTGGCCGGCGACCTGTTCGCGGTGATGCTGCACCTCCTGAAGACCTCGAGCCACGACGTCTTCCGCGCGGTCGGCGACCTCGACCTCTCGATCACCCAAATCAAGGCGCTGCACATCGTCGACACCGTCGCCGACCTCTCCCTGCGTGACCTCGCCGAGCGCCTCGGGATCTCCCTCGCCGCGGCCAGCCGGGCCGTCGAGGGCCTCCACCAGCGGGGCCTGATCGACCGCCGCGAGGATTGCGAGGACCGACGCGTCAAGCGCGTGTCCGCAACCGCGGCAGGTCGCGAGATCATCGGCCGCATCAACACCGCCCGCCTCGCCGTCCTCGAGGAGTTCGCGGCCAGCATGACCGCCGAGGAACGGGCCGGCCTCGCCGCCGCCCTGGCCCCGATCGTCGCCCGCGACGAAATCGCCGCCTGCCGCGCCGCCCGAGGTGCCCAGTGACCGCGAAGGTGAAGGCCGGCGCCCGCGGTCTGGCGCTCAACGACGGCAACCGCCGCTGGTGGACGCTGGCCGCGATGTGCTTCGCGCTCTTCATGATCATGCTCGACAACACGGTCGTGAACGTCGCGCTGCCCTCGATCCAGCGCGACCTCGGGGCCGACCTGGCGGCCCTCGAGTGGACCGTCAACGCCTACACGCTCACGTTCGCGGTGCTGCTGGTCACCGGCGGGCGCCTCGGCGACATCTTCGGACGCCGGCGGATGTTCCTGTTCGGCGTCGTGGTGTTCGCGGTCTCGAGCGCGGCCATCGGCCTGGCCCCGACCGACCTCGCGCTGGTGATCGGCCGCGCCGTCCAGGGGATCGGCGCCGCGTTCATGATGCCCGCGACCCTGTCCATCATCACGAACGCCTTCCCGCCGCAGGAGCGCGGCAAGGCGATCGGCACCTGGGCCGGCGTGTCGGCGATGGCGCTGGCCATCGGGCCGGTCGTGGGCGGCTTCCTGACCGAGCAGGTCAGCTGGCGGGCCATCTTCTTCCTGAACCTGCCGGTCGCCGCGGGCGCAATCGCCGTGACCCTGTTCGCCACCCGCGAGTCCCGCGACGAGAGCGTCGAGCGCTCGATCGACGTGCCTGGGATCGTGACCCTGACGCTCGGCCTCGGGGCGCTCGTGCTCGCGCTCGTCGAGGGCAACCAGTGGGGCTGGGGCTCGGCGGAGATCATCGCGCTGATCGCCACCGCCGTGATCGGCATCGGCGCCTTCGTCATCATCGAACTGCGCCAGCGGGCGCCGATGGTCGACTTCGCGTTCTTTCGGTCGCGGTCGTTCCTGGGCGCGAACATCGTCGCCTTCTCGGTGTCGTTCGCGATGCTCGCGATGTTCTTCTTCATCGCGCTCTACATGCAGAACATCCTCGGGTACTCGCCGCTGGAGGCCGGCGTGCGCTTCCTCCCCACCACGCTCGTCCTCATCGTGATGGGTCCGATCGCGGGCCGCCTGGCCGACCGCATCGGCCCGCGCATCCCGATGGTGGCGGGCCTGCTCGCCGCCGGGGGATCGCTGTTCTGGCAGTCGCAGCTCGACGTCGACAGCGGCTTCGGCTTCCTCCTCCCCAGCTTCGTGCTCATGGGCATCGGGATGGGCCTCGTGATGTCCCCGATGAGCACCGCCGCAATGAACGCCGTCGACAAGGCCAAGGCCGGCGTCGCCTCGGGCGTGCTGTCGATGAGCCGCATGGTCGGCGGCACGTTTGGGGTCGCCGTGCTCGGCGCCTTGGTTGCCGCCGTCGGCCACGCCAAGCTCGACGAGCTGCTGCCCGCCCTGCCGGCCGGCGCCCGCGACCGCCTCGCCGATGCCCTCGGCAGCGGCGCCGCCGCCGACAGCACGTCGCCGCAGATCGCGGCGGCGATGAAGGAGGCGTTCGTGTCCGCCCTGTCGGACGGCCTGCTGCTCGGATCGGCGGTCACGGCGACCGCCGCCGTCGCGGCCTGGTTCCTGGTCGCCAAGCGGCCCGCTGAGGCCGAAGCCCCCGCCGGGGCTCCCACGACGGCAGCGAGCGACGGCGCGGACGACGCGCCAGGAGGCGGCGCCGAGTCGCCAGAGTACGCGCAGGCGTAGACAGGCGCGCGTGCGGCGCCGCCGCGCCGTGCCGTCCTCGGCCGGATCTACCGTGTCCGGCGTGGAGATCGTCGACACGCTCGCGCCGGGCGCGCTCGGCGCCGGAGAGCCCGTGTGGCTGCGGATCGCCCGCGCCGATGCGGAGGCGGCGCTGGAGGGCCTCCGCGCCGCCGGCGCGCCCGCGGCGTTCGTGGACGCGCTCGGGTCAGGGCGCGACCGAACCGACCCCGCCAGCGCCGCCGACCACGGCTGGGCCGTGCTCGCCTTCCATGTGGCCGAGCCGTCGGAGTCCGAGGTCGAGCACGCCATCTTCGGAGCGATCCGGGGCCGGCTGCTCGTCACCATCGGCGGAGAGCGGCGCCTGGCCGGCGTCGACGCCGGCGCCAGCGTGGCCGACACCGCCGCCGCGGTGCTCGTGCGGCTCAACCGGGGCACGGTGCACGCGCTGGACGCCACCGACGACGCCGCCGACCGGGCCGAGACGCGGGCGCTCGACGATCCGACCGACCGCAGCGTCCTGCGCGACCTCAGCGCCCTGCGCCTGCGGGTGCGGGCGATCCGGCGCACGGTGTCGTTGCAGCGCTTCCTCGTGGAGGAGCATCCGGATGCCCTCCACTACGCCGAAGGGGGCGCGAGCGGCCAGGTCGCCCCGACGCTCGAGCGCCTCGACCGGCGGATCACGATAACCCAGGAGAGCCTGGCCGAGGCCGTCACCGTGGCCCTGTCGTCCTCGTCGAACCGGCTCGGCAGCGCGGCGAACACCTTCGCGATCGTCGCCACGCTCTTCCTGCCCCTGACCTTCGTCGCCAGCTTCTTCGGGCAGAACTTCCGGGAGCTGACCGAGTTCATCGACGGGCCGTGGGAGTTCTGGCTGTTCGGTGTCGTGCTCCCGGTCGGCGGCCTGGCAGCACTCTTCGGCGTGCTGTGGCTGCGCGGGCTGATCGGCAGTCGCGGCGCCGCCGGCCCCGGCAGACCGCCTGCACCGGGCGGCCGGCGGTAGGATCCCGGCCCTCCGACCGACTCAGAGAGGAACCAGACACCGTGGCAGTCGATGTCAGCCAAGTCTCCAGGGTGAGCACCGAGCCCGGCGAGCTCCCGGCCACCATGGCCGCGTGGGTGATCCGAGGCGAGCGCGAGGGCGAGCCGGTCGACGCGTTCCAGCTCGAGGAGATCGAGGTGCCGGAGCCTGGAGCGTTCGAGGTCGTCGTCCGCGTGATGGCCGCCGGCGTGAACTTCAACAACGTCTGGGCGGCGCTCGGCACCCCCGTCTCGGTGTTCCGCTACCACCCGAACGAGGACCACCACATCGGTGGCTCCGACGCCTCGGGGATCGTGTGGAAGGTCGGCGAGGGCGTGACGCGGTGGAAGCCCGGCGACGAGGTCGTCGTGCACTGCAACCAGGCCTCCTACGAGGATCCCGAGGTCCACGGGCTCGACCCGCTGGCCGCACCCTCGCAGCAGATCTGGGGCTACGAGACGAGCTGGGGCTCGTTTGCGCAGTTCTGCAAGGTCCAGGCCCAGCAGCTGCTCCCCAAGCCCAAGCACCTCGCCTGGGAGGAGGCGGCCTCCTACGGCCTGACGTACTTCACCGCCTACCGGATGCTGATGGACCAGGCCAAGCTCCAGCCCGGCCACAGAGTGCTGATCTGGGGCGCTGCCGGCGGCCTTGGCGTCTTCGCGGTCCAGCTCTGCAGGCTCGCCGGCGCCGACTGCGTCGGCGTCGTCTCCTCGTTCGAGAAGGGCGAGCTGGTCAGGGAGCTCGGCGCCACCGGGTTCATCGACCGCAACGACTTCGCCGGGATGATGCGCAAGGGCGGCGAGACCGCCGACGAGGAGAAGGCGCGGTTCGGCGAGAGCCGCCGTTTCGCCAAGGCGGTCAAGGAGATCCTCGGCGACTCCCCCGACATCGTCTTCGAGCAC
This sequence comes from uncultured Solirubrobacteraceae bacterium, assembly GCA_964512905.1. GTDB lineage: Bacteria > Actinomycetota > Thermoleophilia > Solirubrobacterales > Solirubrobacteraceae > CANJIV01. Next base: position 6,369 of record CAZEKK010000010.1, on the reverse strand, counting down.
GTCGGCAAGGCGACGTTCCCGACGTCGGTGTTCGCGGTCAAGCCGTTCGGCAAGGTCGTCATCTGCGGCGCCACCTCTGGCTACGACCTCGACTTCGACGTCCGCTACCTCTGGATGCGCCAGAAGCAGATCATCGGCTCGCACTTCGCCAACGCCTGGGAGGCCAACCAGGCCAACGCGCTGATCGAGGAGTCGAAGATCCGGCCGGTCCTGTGGCGGACGATGGGCTTCGAGGGCGTCGCCCAGGCGCACCAGCTGCTGCGCGACAACAAGCACCTCGGGAAGATCGCCATCCTCGTCGGGGCGGACGCCGAAGGCCAGGGGCGCACGGCAGAGGGTCCCGGCGCGATTCGCGCGGAGGTGGGTGCCTGATGGCCGGCGGCGCGGGCGGCATCGTCCACATTCCTTGGTACGCGACGGCCCTGCGGAGCGACAAGCTCGAGGAGGCCCTCGACGAGATCGCCCCGGTGGCGCTGCGCTTCGGCGCCAGCCACTACGAGGTCTACCGCTACCGGGACGACCGCTACAAGTTCCTCCAGACGGCGGCGTTCGCCGACCCGATGGACTTCGACCGCTACTGGTACGGCGAGGAGTTCGCAACCTGGCGCATGGTCAACTCCGGCTTCTTCCAGGTTCCGGTCCTCTACGGCTGGGCGGACCGCACCGCCGACGGCGCCGCGGTGGTCGAGGCCGTCACGCCTGCCGCGGGCAACGGCGCGGCCGACGAAGACGACCAGTAGGCCGGCCGGTCAGCCCTGCTCGAGCGGGGCCATCGTGAGGCCCGAGTCCGAGAGCTGCTCCCAGTAGAGCTCGGCGACCTCGCGCTCGCCGCTCCAGACGATCGCCAGGCCGCTGGTGTGGATCCGGTCGGCGATGGCGAATCCCTGCTGCACGGTCACGCCCGGGATGTACCGGGCGAGCGTGTGGGCGACGTGATCGAAGGTGTTGTGGTCGTCGTTGCGGACGATCACGCGCCACCGTCCGCCCAGGCCGCTGCCCGGGCCGCCGGTCCGTGGCAGCTCGATGGTCTGGCTCATGGCCGCGATGGTACCCGGACATCGACCGGTTCGGCGAGTCGCGCCCTCGGCGTCAGGCGGAGGCCGCCGGCGGGGACCCGGCGCGGCGCACGCGCACGGCGATCGCCAGCGCGAAGCGGCCCTCGGCGTCGTCCAGCCGGATGCCGAAGAGCTCCCGCAGGCGGGCGAGGCGGTAGCGGACCGTCTGGGGATGCACGCCCAGGCGGGCGGCCACGGGCTGGAGACGCCCCTGTTCGTCCAGCCAAGCCGCCAGCGTGGCGAGCAGCCGCGTGCGGGCCGCCGGCGTCAGCCCGTCCAGCGGCGCCAGGGCATCGCGCGCCAGGTCGGCGGCGAGGCGCGGGTCGGCCCCGAGCAGGAGCGCGGACGCGTGGGCGTCGGCGTCGACCAGCGCGCCGGCCGGCACCACGCCGGTCTCCGCGAGACGCAGCACCGCACGCGCGCGGCGCAGGCTCGTTTCGGCGTCGTGCCAGCCGACGACGGGGCCGAGACCGGCGATGCCGCTCCCCTGCAGCGCCCGCTCGATCTCGGCGCGGCGCCCGGGCGCGGCGGGGTCGGGCACGATCACGCAGGCGTCCTCCCCGTCGGGGCCGGGCGGCGCGGCCAGCGACCCGGCGGGCAGCCTCGCCTCGGCCCGGTCGTCGAGCACGCCGCGCACGGCCACCACCGCGACGGCGGCCGGCAGGGGCCATCCCGCCGCCGTCGCCGCGGCCTCGACCGCCGCGGTCGAGGCCGGCGGGCTCTGCACGAGCAGCGCCGCCAGCCGACGCCGGCGCAGCTGGGCGGCGCCCGCGGCTCGGGACTGCTCGAGCGCGTAGCCTTCGGCCGACTCCGCGCTCAGTTCGTCGATGTAGGCGAAGATCGACTCGGCGAGCAGATAGAGGGTCTCCGGATCGAGCCCGGCCTCGGCGCCGGCCCGGACCGCCCGGCGCCACGCCACGCGGGCGCCGAGCCGGTAGGCCGCCAGGAGGACGTCGAGGCTGCGGCCGGCGCGCCACTCGCCTCGGCCGAGGTCGAGGTAGACCGCCGGGCGGGCCTGTCGGCCTCCCTCCTCGATCTCGTCGACGAACTGGGCCAGGGCCGCCTCCACGCCGGCGCGCAGTCCGCTCCCGAACGGGCCGTCCAGCGGCCGCGCGTACTCCGGCACGCCGTCCCGCAGCGCCGCGATCGTCTCGTCGGCGAGATCCGGCAGGACCGGGCGCAGGGCCGCCGCCGCCGCGGGCGACAGCGCGTGCCACGGGCGATCGGCGACGGGCATCTTGTGTCAAACCTACAAGAAGCTGGGTATTCGGGGCGTCCAACTGCGCAAGAACGAGCGTGCAAACGAAGATACGGTGGTCCGACGATGACCCGCATGCACCGCGCCAGCAACCTCGTCGGCGTCATCCTCCCGCCGCTCGGCGTCCTGGCGGCCATCGTGCTCCTGTGGAACACGCTGGTCGACTGGACCGACATCGCCCTGCTCGCCGGGATGTACGCCGCGACCGCCCTGGGCATCACGATCGGCTTTCACCGCCTCCTGACCCACCGCGCCTTCGAGACCTCGCGGCCCGTCCGCGACGTCCTCGCCGTGCTCGGGTCGATGGCGGTGCAGGGGCCCGTGATCTCGTGGGTCGCCGACCACCGCAAGCACCACGCCTTCACCGACGAGGAGGGCGACCCGCACAGCCCGCACCTCCACGGCGGCGAGGGCATCGGCGGGGCGATCCGCGGCCTGTGGAGCGCGCACATCGGCTGGCTCTTCAGCGAGCAGGGCCGCGCCGAGCGCCGCCGCTATGCCCCCGACCTCTGCGACGACGGCGACCTGGCCTTCATCGACCGGATGTTCCTGTGGTGGGTGGGCCTCGGCCTCGCAATTCCGTTCGCGATCGGCTGGGCTGTCGGCGGCACCCTTGCCGCCGGCCTGACCGGCCTGCTCTGGGGCGGCCTGGTGCGGACGTTCATGGGCCACCACGTCACCTGGAGCATCAACTCGGTCTGCCACTTCTTCGGGACGCGGCGTTTCGCCACCGGCGACGAGTCGCGCAACGTGTTCTGGCTGGCGCCGCTGTCATTCGGCGAGGCCTGGCACCACAACCACCACGCCTTCCCCCGCTCTGCGTTCCACGGCCTGCGCCGGCGCGAGGTCGATCCGGCCGGCGCGGTGATCCGGGCGATGGAGAAGGCGGGCCTGGTCTGGAACGTCGTGCGGGTCAGCCCCGAGCAGCAGGAAGCCCGGTTGGCCGGCGCGCCGGCGGCGCCCGCGCCCGCGGCGGCGGGCGCGCCGGCGGGCACCGCGGCGCACGCGCGGCGCGCCGCCTGACGGCTCCTCGGGGCGAGGGACCGCGCCTACGCCTGTGTCTCGCGCTTGCGTCGCCGCGCGGCGCCGGCCCCGGCGCCGGCCTTGCCGTTGGCTTCGGGCTCGCCTCGGGCCGTGGTCTTCGGCGCCGCCTTCGCGCGCTTGGCACGCGTGGGCTTGGGCTTCGCCTTCGCCTTCGCCGGCGCCGGCAGAGCCCCCTTGAGCTCTTCGAAGCCGGCCCTGATGCGCTCGGCGACGAACCAGATGTCCGGCACCGCGCTGCGGTCGGCCACGATGCCGAAGTCGATCCGGTCCAGGTAGCTGAGGATCGTCAGGTTCAGACCCATGCCGTCGGTGATCACCGACAGCGGGTACTGCGCCTCGAGACGAGCGCCCGCGAGGTACAGCGGCACCGGCGACCCGGGCACGTTCGAGATCACGACGTTCAGCGGCGGGTTGAGCCGGCCGGACGCGGCGACGTTCAGGAGCATCCGCGCCGTCTGGTGCATCGCGATCGGCGGGATGGCCTCGTTGGCCTCCTCGATGAGCATGCGCGGCGTCAGGTCGTGGCGGGCCTTCGCGTCGGCGAGCCAGCGGTGGGCGAGGCGCACGCGCTGCAGCGGGTCGGCCTCGGCAGTGGGGATGGGCACGACCATCATGGAGACCCGGTTGCCGAACGTCCCGAACTCCTCCGGCAGCCGGACCGACACCGGCACCATCGCCAGCAGCGGATCGTCGGGCAGGTCGCCGTGGGCAATCAGCCAGTCCCGCACGGTGCCCGCCGTCAGCGCGACGACGACGTCGTTGACCGTCACGCCCAGGGCGTTCTTGACCGCCTTGACCTCGGACAGCGAGATCGTCTCGAACGACACCCGCCGGTGCCCCGTGACCTTCCGATTCAGAATCGTCTTGGGGGCCAGCAGCCGGGGCACGTTCGCCTCGGCCTCGTGGCCGGGAAGCAGGCTCGACACCCGCCGCGCCGTCCCGGCGAGCGTGTTGACGCCCGGCATGCTGCGGACCGTGGGCACCAGGTCGAGGTTCGGCAGCGTCCGCGGCGCGTCGCGGAGCGCTCGCAGCGTGTGCCGGGGCAGGCCGATGAGGCCGCGCGCGGCCAGCTCCAGCGTGCCCGGCAGCGGCGCCGGGCGCCGGCCGCTCGGCGGCGGGATCTCCCTGCCGCTCGGCTCGAGATCGAGCAGGGTGACCAGCACTTCGGCCCCCGAGAGTCCGTCCAACGCCGCGTGGTGGATCTTCGTGAGCAGGCCGACCTTCGTGCCGCGCTCGATGCCCTGGATGAGGTACATCTCCCACAGCGGGCGATCCCGGTCGAGCTTGCGCTCGAAGATGCGGGCCGATTGCTCGGCCAGCTGGCGCAGGTCGCCTGGCGCCGGCAGCGCGAGCTCGCGCACGTGGTAGTCGAGCTCGAAGTCCGGATCCTCGGCCCAGTACGGGTGGTCGAGGTCGAACGGCACGCGGACCAGGCGCCAGGTGAATGGCGGCAGCAGATGGATCCGCTCACGCACCAGCGCCTTGAGGTCGTCGAGGGTCAGCACGCCGCCCGGCGCCGTGGACGGGTCGTAGACGGCGATGCTCCCGACGTGGCCGTGCGTGCGTTCGTCCTCGACGGCAAGGAACTGGACGTCGAGGCTCGTGAGCTGGCGCATCCCCTGACGCTACTGCCGCAGGCGTCCGGCCGCCATCCGCCCTTTTCCACAGGGACGTGCGGTTTCCCCGGACGCCCGGCCCGGGCGCCCGGGGCGGCCGCCCAGGTGCGCGCCGAGATTCGACTCGGTCCGCTACGACGCCGCCGCCGCCTCGGCGGCCTTGCGGCGGGCCCGATCCAGTCCGTGCCACAGGGACTCCGCGGGCGATGCCTGCTCGTAGACGGCCGCCACGGCGGGGTCGCACTGCGCCGCAATCCGGGCCCGCACCGCAGCGGCGAACCCATCCACGTCCAGCGCTGCCGCGTCGGCGGCCTGCACGGCCAGCGCCTCCCGCACGGCCTCGAGCTGGGCCGGCGGGTCGTCGGCGACGCCGAAGTGGGTCAGCGCGAGGCTCGCCGGCGACCAGGCGGCGATCGTCTCCAGCGACGCGCGCCAGGCCGCGAGGTCGATGTCCGGCGGCGGCGTCGGCGCCACGGTCGGGCCGCCGTCGACCACCCGGACGCCGGCCATGTCACCGACGAACGCGCGCCCCGAGCCCTCGTGGAAGAAGCAGACGTGGTGGGAGGCGTGGCCCGGGGTGTACGCAACCCGGAAGCCGCCCTGGAGCCGCTCGCCGCCGCTGAGCGCATGCAGGCGTTCGGCGGGGATCGGGACGATCTCCCCCCACAGGCGCGCCATCTCCTGCGGCCCGTAGATCATCGTCGCGCTGGCCACGAGCTTGCGCGGCGCCGCGAGGTGCCTGGCGCCCCGCTCGTGCACCCAGATCTCCGCCCGCGGCCAGCGCTGCGCAAGCATCCCCGCACCGCCCGCGTGGTCGAAGTGGATGTGCGTCAGGAGGATGGCGCGCGGCTCCCACTCCCCCAGCGCCTCGAGCAGGACGGGCAGCGACACCGTCGGGCCCGGATCGATGAGCACGTCGCCGACCTGCCAGCAGCAGATGACCCGCTCGGTCCCCAGATGGCGCACGTCGATGGCTCGCACGGCGATCGACCTTACAATCCGCGCATGAGCGACCACCGCCTGCCCGAGCCCGACCGCCCCTGGATGATGCGCACCTACGCGGGGCATTCGACCGCGGAGAAGTCCAACGAGCTGTACCGAACCAACCTCGCCAAGGGCCAGACCGGCCTCTCGATCGCCTTCGACCTCCCCACGCAGACCGGCTACGACGCCGACGACGAGCTTGCCCGGGGCGAGGTCGGCAAGGTCGGGGTCCCCATCTCCCACTGCCGCGACATGGCAGCGCTGCTGCACGACATCCCGCTGGACCGGATGAACACGTCGATGACGATCAACGCCACCGCCGCCTGGCTGCTCGCGCTCTACATCGTCGCGGCCGAGGACGAGGGCGTCGCGCCGGCGGCGCTCCAGGGCACGACCCAGAACGACATCCTCA
>CAZEKK010000009.1:14410-21754 GCA_964512905.1 uncultured Solirubrobacteraceae bacterium | reverse complement strand
CGATCACCGGGTGCACGAACTCGACCGAGACGTGGCGGGCGTCCGAGCGCGCCGCCGGCGTGCGGCCGAACGCCAGGAGCCGGCCGCCGCGGGCGAAGCGCTCGGCCATCCGGTGGCACAGGCGGGCGAGGCGGTCCTCCTGCGTGCCGAAGAACTCCTCCCCAGCGGCGGCGCGGGCGGCGGCCTGGCTGCCGATGTCGGCCGCGGTCAGCAGATGCGCGGCAGGGGGTCGCCGACGAGCTGGTCCATGACCCGCCGGCCCCCGAAGGCTGTCTCGACGAGGACCATCCCCGGCGGCTCGGCGCGGACGACGCCGATCTCCGCGGCCTCGGCGCAGCCGGGCACCGCCTGCAGCGCGGCCAGCGCCGCATCGGCGGCGTCCGGCGCGACGACGGCGATCAGCGCACCCTCGTTGGCGACGTGCATCGGGTCGAGGCCGAGGAGTTCCGTGGCGCCCGCGACGACCGGCGACACCGGCACGTCGGCCTCGCGCACACCAACCCCGACGCCCGAGGCCTTGGCCAGCTCGTTCAGGACCGAGGCCACGCCGCCGCGCGTCGCGTCGCGCAGGCAGTGCAGGGAGGTGCCGGCGGCGTGCAGCAGCGCGTCGGCGGCCGGCCACAGCGGCTGGGTGTCGGACTCGATCTCGGCGGCGAGGTCGAACTCACCGCGGGCGAGCATGATCGCCATCCCGTGGTCGCCGATGCGCCGCGAGACCAGCACGCGGTCGCCGTCGCGCAGGCCGGCGGGCGACAGCGAGGCGCGGGGATCGAGCCGGCCGAGGCCGGTCGTGCAGATGTACATGCCGTCGGCGCTGCCGCGCTCGACGACCTTGGTGTCGCCGGCGACGATCTCGACCTCTGCGGCCGCCGCGGCGTCGGCGATCGCCCGGACCTCGCCGCGCAGGACGTCGGCCTCGAGGCCCTCCTCGAGGATCAGCGACACGGTCAGCGCGACCGGCCGCGCGCCCGCCATGGCGAGATCGTTGACCGTGCCGTTGACGGCCAGTTCGCCGATCGACCCGCCCGGGAAGCGCAGCGGCTTGACCACGAAGCTGTCGGTGGTGAGCGCGAGGCCGAGATCCTCGATCACGACGAGGCCGGCGTCGCCCAGCTCCGCCAGGGCGTCGGAGCCGAAGGCGGGGACCAGCACGCCCTCGATCAGCGCCTGGGTCGCCTTGCCCCCGGCCCCGTGGGCCATCGTCACCCGCTCGTCGCGGAACTTCGCCGGCTTGGACCGCGCGGTCTCGATGATGCCGAGCAGCCGCTCCTCGCGGCCGACGGGTGCTGCGGACTCGCTCACACCGCCGCGCGGTCGCGGGCGAAGCGCCCGTAGTTGTAGTAGGCCGCGCAGGCGCCCTCGGAGGAGACCATGCAGGTCCCGATCGGGCGCTCGGGCGTGCAGGCGGTCCCGAAGACCTTGCACTCCCAGGGCCGGATGACCCCCTTGAGGACCTCGCCGCACTGGCACGCCTTCGGGTCGGCGACCCGCACGTTGGGGATCTCGTAGCGCCGCTCGGCGTCGAAGTCCGCGTAGGCGTCCGACAGGCGCAGCGCGCTCTGAGAGATGAACCCGAGGCCCCGCCACTCGAAGTGCGGGCGCAGCTCGAAGACCTCGGCGAGGACCTCAAGCGCCTTGGGGTTGCCGTCGTAGGGCACGACGCGTCCGTACTGGTTCTCGACCTCGCAGCGGCCCTCGGTCAGCTGGGCAAGCAGCATCTGGATCGCCTGGAGCACGTCGAGCGGTTCGAAGCCGGCCACGACGACCGGCTTGCCGTACTCGTTCGGAACGAACTCGAACGGGCGCGCGCCGACGACGGTGCAGACGTGGCCCGGGCCGATGAAGCCGTCCAGGCGCAGGTCAGGCGACTCCAGCAGGGCGCGCAGCGGCGGGACGATCGTGACGTGGTTGCACAGGCACGAGAAGTTCTCGACGCCCTCGGCCTTGGCGCGCATGAGCGTCAGCGCCGTCGACGGCGCGGTCGTCTCGAAGCCGATCGCCAGGAAGACGACCTGGGAGTCGGGCTCCGAGCGCGCGATCCGCAGGGCGTCCAGCGGGGAGTAGACCATCCGGATGTCGGCGCCGGCTGCCTTGGCGTCCAGCAGCGACCGCTCCGAGCCGGGCACGCGCATCATGTCGCCGAAGCAGGTGAGGATCACGCCGGGCTGGTTGGCGACGTGGATCGCGTCGTCGACGCGGCCCATCGGGATCACGCAGACCGGGCAGCCCGGGCCGTGGACGAGCTCGACGTTGCTCGGCAGCAGGTCGTCGATCCCGTACTTGTAGATCGAGTGGGTGTGGCCGCCGCAGACCTCCATGATCTTGTAGTGGCGGCCCGGCTGTACGCTGGCGAGGATGTCGCCGGCCAGGGCGCGGCCGAGTTCGGCGTCGCGGAACTCGTCGACGAACTTCATGCCGGAGCCCGCTCGGCGGCGTACGCGATGGCGACGTCGGCGTGCACGAGGACCTCGTCGCCCGGCGCCACCCCGGGCAGCAGCGCCGCCTCGACGGCGCGCAGCTCGCCGTCGCGGGACAGGCAGGTGGCCAGCCCGGTGGGATCGACCTCGATCACGCGCATCGGCAGCGCCTCGTCCGAGCAGGTGATGCAGTGGCCGCCGTCGGCCCCGCAGGCGCCCCGCTCCCGGTCGGCGGCGCTCATTCGATCGCGCTCCCGCGCAGCTCGGCCAGCTCGGACTCGTACTCCTCGCCGAGTTCCTCGAGCAGCCGCCGCGTCGCCAGCGCCTCGGCCTCGTCGACCTTCGAGATCGCGAAGCCGACGTGGATGAGCACCCAGTCGCCGGGCTCCGCGCCCTCCAGCAGCCCCACGTTCACCGTGCGGCGCACGCCGGCGACGTCGACCGTGGCCAGCTTCTTGACCGGGTCGGTGATCTCGAGGATCTCTCCGGGAATCGCGAGGCACACGGTGCTTGGTCCTTGGCTTGGCGTGGGAGCCCGAATCGGGCCGGCGTGCCGCCGGCGTCCCCTCAGCCTCCCTCGTGGCTGTGACGCGGCGAGCATGGCGCCAGCAATGGCCCGCCGCATCCGGGTTTGGCCGCAGAGTAGGGGCGTCCGGATCGCCGAGCCATCGAGATTCGCCATCTTGGCGGGTGTGCGGTCTATGCGGCCAGCGGGCCCGCCCGGTGAAAGCCGCCGCCGGCGCCCTCGCCGGCGGCAGCGCACACGCGCCACAGCATGATCCGGTTGTTCCCCGAGTCGGCCACCGCGAGCACGTCGTCGCGCAGCGAGATCCCGTACGGCCAGCACAGCGAGTCGTGCGTGACAGCGTCCCAGCGGTTCTCCCCGTTGGCGTCGAAGTCGGGCTGGCCGAAGACGACGTCGGCGGCGGCGCCGTCGGCGGCGGGGAGCGCGTCCCACAGCAGCACGCGGTTGTTCGCCGTGTCGGCGACGGCCAGGCGGCCCGCGTCGACGCTCAGGGCGTAGGGGAAGCGCAGGGCCGCTGCGCCCTGCGAGCCGTAGGGCCACTCCCGCGTGCTCGATCGGTCGGGCTGACCGAGCGCGAACGCCGCGGGCCCGTCCGCGCGCGGGTAGCCGGCCCAGCCGAGGACGCGGTGGTTGCCGGCGTCGGCGACCACCAGCGTCGCCCCGTCTCCGTCGACGTCGTGCGGCCAGCGGAAGCTGTCGGGGCCCGGCGCGGCGCCGCGGTTCTCCTCCGCTGCCGCCGGCGTCGGCTGGCCGAGCACGAGGTCCGGCGCCCGGCCGTCCGGCAGCCCGCGCCAGCCGAGCACGCGGCGGTTGCCGGTGTCGCAGACGTGCAGCCACCCCCCGCTCCACCCGAGCCCGTAGGGCCAGTAGAGCGTGGCCGCCCCGCACGCGCCGCCGCGATTGGGCGCCACCGCGCTCAGGCTGTCCTGGCCGATGACGCCGTCGGGCGGGGTGTCCGGACGCTGCGGCACCGACGACCAGATGAGCACGCGGTGGTGCCAGGCGTCGGCGACGAGCAGCGCGCCGTCGACGAGCAGCACCCCGGTCGGCAGGTGCAGGCCGTTCTCGGGGCCCCGCCCGCCCGCCGCCGCTCCCTCCGACGCCATGTCCGGCTGTCCGAGCACGACATCGGCCGGGCGACCGTCGCCATCGGGCAGGCCGTGCCAGATCAGGATCCGGTGGTTGCCGGAGTCGGCCGCGACAAGCACGCCGTTCCCGGCCGCCACGCCGCGCGGCGCGTAGAGCGTGTCGGCGGCCGGCTTGGCCGAGGGCAGCGCCAGCCCGCCGGGCGACGGCGCGCCCAGCCAGGCGAGCGGCCTCGAACCCGTTTCAGGAGGAGACGGGTTCTTGGTCACCCGACGCGAATCCAGACGTGCCCGGCGTCGATCCGCGCCGGGAACTGCGTCAGGCGCTTGCCGGGCATCGTCATGGACTCGCCCGTCACGGCGTCGTACTGCCAGCCGTGGGCGCGGCAGGTGAGCGTGCCGCCGGCGACGTCGAGCAGTCCGTCGTGGATCGGCTGTCCGGCGTGGGCGCACGCGTCGCGAAAGGCGCTCAGCCGCGGGCCATCGCGCACGACGGCGAAGGCCTCGCCACCGGCCTGCACCAGCGTGACCGCCCCGTCCGGCACGTCGTCGACCGCAGGGCCCTGCTCCCAGCCGCGCCGCACCTTCTCCATCACCGTGATCTGCAGCGGCGCGCCGGCGTCGTCCTGCGGATCCGCGGGCACCGTGTCGACGCGGACGATCTCCGGGATCGCGCTGGTCAGCGCCTCCTCCACGCCCTGCTTGAGCGTCACCGCCGACATCGAGCAGCCGCTGCAGGCGCCGTGGAGCTTCACCCAGGCCACGCCCTGCTCGACCTTCACGAGTTCGACGTCGCCGCCGTGGGACTCGAGGTAGGGGCGGACCGAGGCGAGCACCTGCGCCGCCCTGGCCGTCGGGTCGGGCCGCAGGATCCCGTGCAGCAGGAGCACGGCGTGGACGTCGGGCTCGCCCGCCAGCTCCATCAGCAGCTCCGCGCCGCGGTCGTCGTCGCGCAGGCGCCGGACGATGGTCACGAGCGCCGAGCGGTGAAACGCCTCGATCGCCTGGCGCTGGCGCTCGGCGGCGGCCCGTGCGCGCTCGTCGAGCTGGCGCACGTCGCGCGCGGCGTCCTCGACGCGGGCGGCGAGCGCCGCCAGGTCGGTCCCCGCGGGCGGGGCGCCGGCATCGCCGGGTCCGGTCGGCAGCCCGAGGGTGTCCGGCCCGGGCGTCGCTGCGGTGGTTGCCATCGCGTCCTCTCCTTACCCCTCGTCGTCCAGATGGTTGATTCCGAATCCGCGCGTGCGCAATGGCTGCGCCGGCGGTTCCTGCCAAGGACGCAGGGCGCCGCCCATGCTGGCGGCATGGGCAAGCCCGAGGACGCCGGCAGGGATCGATCGGCGCAGCCAGGGCGTGCGTGGGGGTTTGGGATCAATCATCTAGCTGGCGCAGGACCTCGCCGACGCCAACGACGCCGGCCTCGTCGCCGTGGTTGCGGAAGATGTCGCGCGCGGGCTCGAGCAGCTCCCGGGCCCCGTCGCGGTCGCCCAGGTGGGCGCGCAGGTTGCCGAGGTTCGCCGCCACCCGCGCCCAGCCGAGCGGGTCGCGGTCGCGGTCGCGGACGGCAAGCACCTCCTCGTAGGCCGCCTCGGCCTGGCGCCGGTTGTCGTCGGCGTGGGCGGAGGGCAGGTAGACGAGCGCGTTGGCGAGGTTGAGCTGCACGCTGGCCCACAGGTCCGGATCGGACTCGCGATCGACGAGCGCGAGCGCCTCGCGGAGCTCCTGCACCGCGATCCCCTGGCGCAGCCGGTCGCCGGCCTCCTGCATCGGCATCGTCAGGTAGGCGATGCCGAGATTGGCGTGGCAGCGCGCCACGGCGGCGCGCTGCGTGGTCCTGTCGAGGTCGTGCAGCGCGTCCTGGTAGGTCTGGACCGCCGCGACGAGCGCCGGGCGAGCGCCGTCGGCGACCGCCTGCCTCCCGATGGCGAGGCTCAGCTTGAACTCGCCGCGGATCTCCCGCAGCCCGGTCTCCTCGAGGTCGTCGATCGCGTCGGCGAGGATCCTGAGGCCGGCCTCGTCGCCGAGATCGATCCCGAGCATCCCGAGCTGGCCGCGGATCTGGGCGGCGAGCGCCGGCGAGGCCTCCTCGGCGGCGGCGGCGCCCGCAGCCAGCGCGGCGCCAGCCGCCGCGTCGTCGCCGTCCTCGAGGGCGCGAGCCGCGAGGGCGACGTGAGCCATCGCGGCCAGCTCCCCTGACAGGCCAGTGAGCGCCGGCGGGTCGGGCGCGACGCCGAAGCTGAACGCGGCGAGGTCGAGCAGGGGAACGAAGGACGCCGGCAGCCCGGGACGCAGCTGCGCGAACGCCGCCTCGGAGGGCGCGAGCACAAACCCGGCAACCCGTGCCTCGGGCCGATCGTCGCCCGCGAGCGCGGCGGCCGCTCCGTCGAGGTCGTCCGCGAGGGCCAGCCGGTAGTACTCGAGCTCGGCAGGCCATGCCTCCGGCTGACGGCCCGCCATGAGCGCCGCCCGGGCCTCCGCGCTCGCGGATCCGTCGGGGACCGGCAGCAGGCCGGCCGGCAGCGGGAAGATGCCGAGCGGCTGCGGCCGGGCGAGGACGGCGCTCGCAGCGGCGGGGCCGGCGGTCACGACCGGCCCCGCAGACGTCCGTAGCGGTCCGCTGACCGCGCGACCCAGCGTGCGCAGGTCTCGGCCTGGCGGCGGTGGCTGAACTCCCCCACCCGATGGCGAACCGCGCCGTCGGTCATGATGACGTCCAAGTCCACGACCCACCGCCCCCGCTCGTGCGAGACCGTCGTCCGCAGCGCGAGCGCCTCGTCCTCGCGCGGCGGGCCCGGATCGCCGGCGTCATCCAAGCTCACCCGCCACCGAGGCGCTGGCCGGCGCAGCGCCGTCGCCCGCCAGATCCGCGAGCAAGTGGGCGACGAGCTCGTCGACCGCGGCGTCGACCCGCGGCGTCAGCGGCGCGCCGAACTCGAGCCCGCCGGCCTCGACGAGGTAGACAACGACGTCGCGCGGATAGTCGTCCTTGAGCAGCCAGCGTCCGAAGGCGAGCGCGTGGTCCCAGCGGAAGGCGTGGAGGTTGATCCCCTCCAGCGGGGGCAGCTCCTCCACCTCCTCGCCGGGCACGCGGAAGAGCGTCCCGGGCTCGGAGCCGCTGACGCAGGCGTCGACGAGGATCACCCGGCCGGCGCCGCGCATCCGGAAGGCGACGTCCATGCCGGCCGTCCCGCCGTCGGCGATCTCGACTCCCGCGGGGAGGCCCGCATCGTGGAGCCGGCGCACCAGCACCGGCCCCACGGCGTCGTCGCCTCGGAGGAGGTTGCCGCAGCCGACGACGAGCGTCTCCGGCGCGCTCACG
>CAZEKK010000009.1:0-14310 GCA_964512905.1 uncultured Solirubrobacteraceae bacterium | reverse complement strand
GTCGCCTCGGAGGAGGTTGCCGCAGCCGACGACGAGCGTCTCCGGCGCGCTCACGACCGCTGCGCCTACGCCTCGCCGCCGAACCGGAACTTCGAGAGCTTGCGACCGCTCTTGCCGTCGTAGACGTGGACCGTGCACACCAGGCAGGAGTCGAACGCGCGGGCGACGTGGCCCAGCTCGACGGGGTCCTCTGGGTCGGCGACCGGCGAACCCACGAACGCCTGCTCCATCGGGCCGTTGTTGCCGTTGGCGTCCTTGGGTCCGATGTTCCACGCGGTCGGCGTGACCACCTGGTAGTTGGCGATCTTGCCGTCCTCGAGGACGATCCAGTCCGCGAGCGCCCCGCGCGCCGCCTCGGTGGCGCCGAAGCCCTTGCCGCTGGGCTTCTCCTCGGGCTTGGCGTAGAAGCTCTCCGAGAGTTCGATCTCGTCGAGCCACTTGCGCGCCCACTGGTAGTAGAGCGGCGCCTCGTGGACCCGGGCGAACGTCCGCGTGAACACGCTCGGGCCGAGCTTCTCGATCACGTCGCCGAACAGCGTGCTGCCGTCCTGGAACTCCTGGCTGCCCGCGCGGGCGGCCATGACGCGGCGCGAGAGCGGGCCGGCCTCGACCGGCGTGAGCCCCTTGCCCGGGATCTCGTACCGGGGGGCCTTCGCCCAGGAGTACTTGCCCTCCTTCTTGCCCTGCTCGGGGTCGATCGGGTCGGTGACGCCATCCCAGGGGTGCAGCTGGGCCGAGCCCTTGAAGAACGAGCTCGTGTGGTCCTCGCGGACGTTGAGGTGGTCGAAGTCGTAGTACTCGCCGTCCGCGTAGATCCCCGCCCGGCCGATGAGCGCGTCGTTGCGGCCCTCGATCGTCGGGTTGGTGTAGCTGGCTGGGTCGAAGTACGTCCCGGTGCTGATGTAGTTGCCGTACCCCTGCCCGAACTTGTCCAGGCCGACGTCGAGCGAGAAGCGGATGAAGAACCCCAGGTCGGAGTTGGCGTGGCTGTCGGACTCCTCCAGCCAGGCCATCACGTCGTCCCAGGTCTCGTTCTCGAGCCAGCGCTCGATCGAGCATCCCAGCCACTGCTTCTCGAGCCAGGTGTCCTTCCAGTACTCGAGGATCGCGATCGAGCGGGTCACGTCGGAGAGCGTCGGCCCGCACATGACCCCGCCGGGGACCATGAAGCTCGAATGCGGCCACTGCCCGCCGAAGATCGCGTAGACCTCGACCGGCTTGTTCGACAGCGCCACCCCGGTCTCGTAGGCCGTCCCGACGAACGCGGCGTGGCGGCGCACCGCCTCCTCGTACAGCGGCGAGTTCGCGTACTTCTTGTTCGTGAAGTCGATCGCGAACAGCGCGTAGTACCACCGCGGGATCGACTGCAGCGTCTCGCAGATCTGGGCGATGTTGCGGACGAGCGTCGCGTTCTCGGGGACGTGGGTCGCCCACGCCGTGTCGAGTGCGTAGACGCTCTTGAACAGGTGGCTGCCGCCGCAGATGCCGCAGATGCGCGGCGTGACGATCAGGCCGGCCTGCGGATCCTTGCCGCGCAGGATGATCTCGAAGCCGCGGAACATCGCGGCCTCGGTCCACGCCTGCGTGACGTGGCCGTCCTGGATGGTGACGTTGAGGTCGAGGTCGCCCTCGACGCGCCCGAGCGGGCTGACCCGCAGGTCGATGCCCCCCGAGGCGTGGGTGCCGGTGACTTCGGTCGTGGCCATGCTGTGCTCTCTCCCCTCGCTGTTCGCGGTGTGGTGGACGTCGCGGCTAGACCGCGAACAGGTCTTCCTTCGTCCACGCCGGGGCCGCGAGCCGGGCCGCCGCGGCGTGGGCGATGTAGGTGTACTCGTCGGTGCCCTCGGGCAGGTCCTTGGGGATGACGCCGCTGACCTTCTGCGTCTTGAACACCGTCCCGGGGACGAGGTCGTAGAACGGGAACTCCGGCTCGGTGCAGCCGATGCACGGCATCCCGGCCCGCGTCTTGGAGCTCTGCTTGTTCCAGAGGATGCGGTTGCACGACGACCGGGTCATCGAGCCGCGGCAGCCGAACTCGTAGAACAGGCAGCCCTGGCGGGTGCCCTCGCCGAACGACTGCGTCGACTGCTTGTACTCGAAGAACTGGCTGCGCGTGCAGCCGGTCTGCGTGAAGGACGTGAAGAAGGTCTGCGGGCGCTGGAGGTCGTCGAGCGCGATGTCGGCGGTGCGACCGGCCGCAAGCGCCACGAGGATCTGGGAGATCCAGTCCGGGTGTGCCGGGCAGCCGGGGATGTTGATCACGGGCAGGCCCGCCTTCGAGCGCCAGTCGGCGCCGAGGAAGCCGCCGTTCTCACGCTTGAGGAACTGCAGGCCGATCGAGTCCGACGGGTTCGGGTCCATCGCCGGGATGCCGCCCCAGCAGGCGCAGTCGCCCACGGCGACCACGATGCCGGCCTGGTTGCACAGCTCGGTGACCCACTCGGTCATCGGGCGATCGGCGAACATGTCGTAGCGGCCGGATCCGTCGGGGGCCCGGATGACGGTCCCCTCGAAGACGAACACGTCCAGCGGAGTCTCGCCCGACGCGCAGGAGTGGAACAGCCGCTTGGCGGCGTCGCCCAGCTCCATGCCGAGGGAGGGGTGCCAGAGGACGTCGATGCCGAAGTCGGTCACGAGATCGACCGCGGTCGGCTCCTCGGCGTTGAGGAACGACATCGTGTTGCCGGAGCAGGCTCCGCCTTGGAACCACAGCACGTTGGCCACTCAGGCCACCTCCCTCGTGTCGGGCTGGTCCGTGCCGCCCGCATCGGTTGACTGATCGGCGGCGTCGGCCGCGCCGTCGTGGTCGTGGTCGTGGTGCTCGTGCGCCAAGCCGAGCGCGTGGTCGCGCAGGTGCACGAGGTGGTGGACGAGGTCGTCGACGCCATCCCCGGTCTTCGCCGAGGTCTCGACGATCGGCACGCCCGGATTGACCGCGCGGATCGCCGCCCGGCAGGCCGCGCGATCGAACTCGACCGCCTCGGCGAGATCGATCTTCGTGATGACGGCGAGATCCGCCGACGAGTACATCGGCGGGTACTTCAACGGCTTGTCCTCGCCTTCGGTGGTGCTCTGGAAGACGATGCGGGCGGCCTCGCCGAGGTCGAAGCTCGCCGGACAGACGAGGTTGCCGACGTTCTCCACGAACAGGAACCGGCACTCGCCGACGTCCCAGCCGATGAGGTGGTCCTGGATCATCGTGGCCTCGAGGTGGCAGAGCCCCTCCGTCGACACCTGCCGCACCGGGGCGCCGGAACGGGCGAGGCGCTGGGCGTCGTTGTCGGTCGCGAGGTCGCCGACGAGGGCGGCGGCGCCGTAGGCCGGGCCCATCCGCCGCAGCAGTTCCTCCAAGAGCCGCGTCTTGCCCGAGCCCGGGCTTGAGACGAGGTTGACCATCACCACGCCGGCGCCGTGCAGTCGTTCGCGCAGCGCCCGCGCGACGCGGTCGTTGTAACCCAGGACGCTGGCGGCGACGTCGGCGTGGCCGGCCACCGCGGTCGACTCGGCGCCCGCCGCGGCCTCGGCGCGCTCGGCCATGCCGGTCACGCAGCCACCTCGGTCGCGGCGAAGGTCACGCGGCGGACTTCGATCTCGCGGCCGGACACCAGGTCGCCGCTCGGCGTCCCGCACTCGGGGCAGCGAAAGCTCGTGGTGCTCGGCAGCTCCACCACCGCGTTGCACGGTGCGCAGTGCACCCGCAGGGGCACATCCTCGATCTCGAGCGCGGCGCCCGCGACCCGCGGTCGGCTCTCGGCGGCCAGCGGGAAGGCGTACTCCAGCGCCGGGCGCACGACGCCGGCGAGCGCGCCCACGGCCAGGCGCACCGACGCGACCCGCCCGGCGCCCTGTTCGGCGGCGACGTCGTCGGCGATCCGCACCACGCCGATCGCGATCGACAGCTCATGCACGCGCGGCAGCTCCGTTGCGCGCTGGAGCCGCCCCGTTGCGCTCGGCCCGACCGAGGGCGCGGGCGATCTCAATCGCCACGCCGACGCCGTGGCGGACGTCCGGCTCCTTCATCGCGCGGTGCAGGCCCATGAGGCCGTGCACCTCGGTCTTCGACGCCTTCGCCTGCTCCATGCCGCTCGTGGCGGCCCCGACCAGCTCGTTGGCGGCGTCGATCGTGCGCGGCTTGATCAGGTCGGTCTCGAGCATCTGCTGAATCGCCGGGAGGCCCTCCTTGAACGCTGCGGCCAGGTCCTTGACGACCCAGTTGTTCCCGCCGGCGGCCCGAAGCTCGGCCAGGCCGGCCGAGATGCCGGGGAGCATGACGTCGGTCCGCTGCAGGAACTGCTCCAGGCCTTTCACGAGCGTGGCAATCAGCTCGGCGCGGTCGAGCAGGCTGTTGATCGCCGCCGCGGTCTCCGGCTCGTTGAGGCGCGCGACGATCTTGTCGGCTTCGGTCAGGACCGGGCGATCGAGCAACGCCCCGCCGGGGTGCGCCACGTCGCTCGTGCTACCTGAGCACATCGTTCACTCTCCCTCTCTCCTCGGAGCGGGACCCCCGCGGCGGCAGGCCCACGACTCGGACGGTCGGCGTGAGTAAACCTGCGGCGATCCCCGGTGACCATCGAAGTTTGCCGCGGAAGTACGGCTGCGGTGATGGTTTCCGAGCGGACCGGCGCCACCCCGGGGGGATCGGCGAGCGGCGCGGCGCCAGAGCGACCGCTACGGCGCCCCGGCGAGCGCCGCACGGGCGGCGTCGCTGGTCAGGAAGGCGATGAACTCGTCGACGAGTTCGCGTTTCGGGCCCACGGTCGAGCGCATCACGTACCACGCCCGCTCCGGGAGCGGCTCGGCGATGCGGATGGTGGCCAGCGTGCCGGCCTCGAGCTCCTGCCGCACGGCGATCCGCGCCTGCAGCGAGCGCCCGAGGCCGGTCCGCGCCGCCTGCTTGATCGCGCCGTTGGAGCCCAGCGTCAGGAGCCGCGGCTCGAGATGGTGCTCGGCGAGGAACTCCTCGATCATCAGCCGGGTTCCGGACCCCGGCTCGCGCAGCAGCCACGGCCGGCCGGCCAGCGCCTCGATGGGCACGTGCTCCTCCCCGGCCAGCGGGTCGTCCGGGGCGGTGATGATCACGATCTCGTTCGCCAGGAACGGGGTGCCCTGGACGCGCTCGTCCTTCGGCGGCCGGCCGCCGATCGCGACGTCGGCGCGGTGGCCGAGCACGGCCTCGAACACCTCGCGACGGTTTGCGACGTCCAGCGCGAGCGAGAGGTCGGGCCAGCGCTGGTGCACCGCGTGGATGAGCGGCGACACGAGGTACTCGGCCGCGGTCGTGACCGCGGCGACCCGCAGCTCTGACTGCTCGACACCGGCGATCTCCCGGGCCCGCCGCGTGCCTTCCTCGAGCAGCCCGACGACATCGGCGGCGTACTCGGCGAAGGCGGCGCCAGCCGGCGTGAGCCTGACGCTGCGACCGTCGCGCTCGGTGAGGTCGGCGCCGACCTCGCGGGCCAGGGCCGCCAGCGCCGCCGAGACCGACGGCTGCGTGACGTAGAGCGCATCGGCGGCACCGGTCACCGATCCGGTCCGCACGACGGCGAGCAGGCTCTGCAGCTGGGTGAGCGTGATCGCCACGGGCGAACGCTACCCGCTCGCCCGGTGATGGCGCGCGAACGCACCCGCGTGCGCCAGGGAGGGTTCGCTACCGCGCCGCCGGCGCTTCCGAGCGCTCGCGGCGGCGCGCCCCGGCTCCGCCCATCGCGATCGCCGCCTTGGCGGTCGCGAGGTGGTAGAGGATCAAGAGCTGGATGATCGCGAGCGACTCCGACCGGTGCAGCTCGGTGCCGACCGTGAACTCGCCCAGCCGCTGGGCCCGCAGGTGGCTGGCGAAGTGCATCCGGTCCCAGATCGACTCCTCGACCGCGGCGGCCTGGTCGGGATCCATGCGGCCGGGAATGCGCAGGACTTCCTCCCCGTCGCGCTGCACCCAGCGCAGGCCGCCGTCGCCCTCCTCGCCGACGAACGGCGACAGGTCGGGGTGCGGCAGGCCCTCGCGGAGGATCAGGTCCGCGTCGAGGTGCTCCTGGTCGGCGCCGCTGCCCTCACCGGGCAGGAACGAGATCTCCACGTCCGCCCAGCGGCGCTGGGGCCGGATGAACGCCTCGGAGTCGGGCTCGCGCCGGTCGAGCTCGTCGAGCACCTGCGAGGTGGTGTAGCCCCGGCGCGAGCAGTCCCGCTGCACCTTCCACTGGCGGCGCAGCGCCTCGGGCGGGTTGAGGTAGACCCGCACGTCGTAGGCGTCGCGCATCTCGGGCGCATAGAAGCCGAACAGCCCCTCGATCACGGTGAACTTGGCCGGGGTCACGTACACGGGCGGCCCGAAGGTGCCGTCGGTGTGCCGGTAGACCGGCTTGAGGATCGACTCCCCCTTGCGCAGGTGGCCGAGGTGCTGGCCGATGATGTCGATGTAGTTGCAGTCCGGGTGGAGCGGCGTGATGCCGAGCTCTGCCCGCTGAGCGCGGTCGTAGCGGTGGTAGTCGTCGGTGCAGACGTGAGTGACGTTCTCGGCCCCCAGCACCCGGACCAGGCCGCGCGTGATGGTGGTCTTGCCGGCCGCCGAGTCGCCGACAACGCCGAGCAGGATCGGTCGGGGCATCATTCCTCCTTCGAGGCGATCGGGTCTGGGTCGGGGGGCGCCGCGCCCATGACGCGGCTGGCGAGCAGGTCGGCCTGCTCGATGGTCTCGAGGTCGGAGCGGTGAAGCACGCCGCCGCGGTCGAAGAGGCGCCCGGCCTGGCGCAGGCGGGCGCGGTCGATCGCGTTGCGGATGCTGCGGGCGTTGGCGAACCGCGGCTGCTCGCGGCGGCGCGCGACGTACTCGCGCAGCGTCGGCTCGGCGTCCGCCGCCAGGCGGTAGCCGGCGGCGCCGAGCATCATGCCGGCGATCGCCAGCAGCTCGTCGTCGCTGTAGTCGGGGAAGTCGATGTGGTGGGCGACACGCGACCCCATGCCGGGATTGCTGCGGAAGAAGTCGTCCATGCGGTCGGCGTAGCCGGCGAAGATGACGACGAGGCGGTCGCGCTCGGACTCCATCACCTGGAGCAGGATCTCGATCGCCTCCTGGCCGTAGTCGCGCTCGGACTCGGGCCGGTGCAGGTAGTACGCCTCGTCGATGAACAGCACCCCGCCCGACGCGCGGGCGAGCGCCTCCTTGGTCTTCGGCGCGGTGTGCCCGACGTACTGGCCGACGAGGTCGTCGCGCGTGACCGTGACGAGGTGCCCGGACTCCAGGTAGCCGAGGCGGTGCAGGATCTCGGCCATCCGCAGGGCGACCGTCGTCTTCCCGGTCCCCGGGTTCCCGGTGAAGGACATGTGCAGGGACGGCCGCTCCGAGGCCAGCCCGACCTGGGCGCGCAGGCGGTCGATGACGAGCAGCGCCGCAATCTCGCGAATGCGCTGCTTGACCGGCGCCAGGGCCACGAGCTCGGCGTCCAAGCGCTCGAGCACCGCGATCACCGCGGTGGCGGCGAGCACGTCGTCGACCGACGCCTCCTGCGCTCCCGGCGGCGCGACGGCCGGCCCGGTCTCGCCCGCCGCCGGGGCGGCTGCCGCGTCCGCTGACGCTGCGAGCGAGGCAGGCGCCTCGGCCCCCGGCGCCGATGGCGACCGGGCAGGTGCTGGCGGCCCGGCCGCGCCGGGCCGGGGCGGGCCGAACGCCATCCGCGGGGGCGTCGCGGTCACGGTCACGCCGCCCCGTTGCCGCCGTAGCGCTCGCCGGCGGGCCGATCGACCGCGTACGGCCGCAGGGCGTAGCGCTGGCGGCGGTCCGACGTGTCCTCGCGCTCGAGGCGGAAGCCCGGCTCCTCGTCGGGGCGGTGCGCGATGAACGCCAGCGCGCAGGTCTGCCGGTTGGGCGACGGGTCGTAG
The DNA here is from genome assembly GCA_964512905.1 of uncultured Solirubrobacteraceae bacterium. Lineage (GTDB taxonomy): Bacteria > Actinomycetota > Thermoleophilia > Solirubrobacterales > Solirubrobacteraceae > CANJIV01. The sequence goes on along the minus strand of CAZEKK010000009.1, from coordinate 6,438 downwards.
GCCACGACCTTCACGTAGCCGTCGGGCTGCGCCGCGCGGCACGCCCGCACCATCGCCATCGCCTCCCCCGCCTGCGCGGGCTCGAGATCGAAGAGCGGCGCGCCCCACAGCTCCCAGTAGGTGTTGCGCGGATGGGGGTCGTCGGTGTGCTCGACCGAGATCGACCAGCCGTTCGACAGCGCGTAGCGGATCTGGGCCTCGATCTCCTCGTCGGAGAGGTCGGGCAGGAACGAGAAGGCGCCTTGGGTCAGTCGCATGGTCTTGCTCCGTTTCAGGCGGGCGTCGGCGTGACGAGCACGTCCGGCGTGTCGGTGGATTCGTACTCGAACGTGATGTCCTTCCACAGCTCCAGCGCGGTGGCGAGCGGCTGACACGTGCGGCCGGCCCGCTCGAGGATCTCCGGGCCCTCGCGGTAGAAGTCGCGGCCTTCGTTGCGAGCCTGGATCATGGCCTCGACCGCGACGCGGTTGGCGGTGGCGCCCGCCGCGATCCCCATCGGGTGGCCGATCGTGCCGCCGCCGAACTGCAGGACGACGTCCTCGCCCAGCAGGTGCAGCAGCTGGTGCATCTGGCCGGCGTGGATGCCGCCGGAGGCGACCGGCATGACCGCGGCCGTCGACGCCCACTCCTGGTCGAAGAAGATGCCGTGCTCGGGGTTCTCCGGGATGAAGTCCTCGCGCAGCGTGTCGTAGTAGCCCTTCGTGGAGTGCGGGTCGCCCTCCAGCTTGCCCACGACCGTGCCGGCGTGGATGTGATCGACGCCGAGCATCCGGCACCACTTCGCCAGCACGCGGAAGCTCACGCCGTGGCTCTTCTGACGGGTGTAGGTGCTGTGGCCGGCCCGGTGCAGGTGCAGCAGGACGCCGTGGCGGCGGGCCCACTTCGACATCGACTGCATCGCCGTGAACCCGATCGTCAGGTCGATCATGACGATCGGGCTGCCGATCTCCTTGGCGAACTCAGCCCGCTCGTACATGTCCTCCATGTCGGCGGCGGTCACGTTGAGGTAGTGGCCCTTGATCTCGCCCGTCGCCGCCTCGGCGCGCTTGACGCCCTCCATCGCGTAGAGGAAACGGTCGCGCCAGCGCATGAACGGCTGCGAGTTGATGTTCTCGTCGTCCTTGGTGAAGTCCAGGCCCCCGCGGCACGCCTCGTAGATCACCCGGCCGTAGTTCTTGGCCGACAGGCCGAGCTTCGGCTTGACGGTGGCCCCGAGCAGCGGCCGCCCGAACTTGTCGAGGTACTCGCGCTCCATCACGATGCCGTGCGGCGGGCCCTGGAAGGTCTTGATGTAGTGCGTCGGGATTCGCATGTCCTCGAGGCGCAGGGCCTTGAGCGCCTTGAACCCGAAGACGTTGCCGATGATCGACGAGGTGAGGTTGGCGATCGACCCCTCCTCGAACAGGTCGAGGTCGTAGGCGATGCGGGCGATCCATTGATCGGGGGCGCCTGGAACCGGATCGACGCGATAGGCCTTGGCCTGGTACTTGGTGTGCGCGGTGAGCCGGTCGGTCCAGACCACGGTCCACGTCGCGGTCGAGGATTCGCCGGCAACCGCCGCCGCCGCCTCGATCGGATCGACGCCCGGCTGCGGCGTGATCCGGAACGCCGCCAGCACGTCGGTGTCCTTGGGCTGGTAGTCGGCGTCGTAGTAGCCCATTTCGGCGTACGGAGCGACGCCGGCGCTCAGGCGCGACTGCTGGGAGTTCGTGGTCGTCATGCGGCTTCGCTCTCGTCCGTTCGGGGGTTGACGTGGCGGCAACCTATGGCCGGCTTGTATAAGCAGCAAGCAGTCTGTTGTGGTTTCTCATTGGTCTTTCTCGATGCGTTGCGGAGTCACGCGACCGGCGCGGCATACCGGCGTGCCATCTCGTCGAGCGGGATCGGCGCGTAGTCGCCGGCGTGTCCTGCCTGCCCGAACTGGCGCATCCGCTCGGCGACGACGTCGCGCATGCCGGCCCGTGATGCCTTGAGGAAGAGCCGCGGGTCGAAGTCCCCCGGGGCGTCGCGCAGCGCCTCGCGGGCGTAGGCCGTCATCGCCAGGCGTCCGTCGGTGTCGACGTTGACCTTGCGGACGCCGTGACGGATCCCCTGCTGGATCTCCGCGACGGGGACGCCGAAGGCCGGTCCCAGCTCGCCGCCGGCGCCGTTGATGCGGTTGATGAGATCCGCGGGGACGCTCGAGGAGCCGTGCATCACGAGGTGCGTGTCGGGGAGGCGGCGGTGGATCTCCTCGATGAGGTGCATCGCCAGCAGGCCCTCGTCGGGCTGGCGGTCGAACTTGTACGCGCCGTGGCTCGTGCCGATGGCGACGGCGAGCGCATCGATGCCCGTCCGCTGGACGAACTCGACGGCCTGGTCGGGATCGGTGAGGTGCACCTCGCCCGAGCCGACGCCGTCCTCGATGCCGCCCAGCGTGCCGAGTTCGCCCTCGACGGTGACGCCCCGCGGGTGGGCGTACTCCACGACCGCCCGCGTGACCTGCACGTTGTATTCGAAGTCAGCCGGCGTCTTGGCGTCGTCGAGCAGCGACCCGTCCATCATCACGCTGGTGAAGCCGAGGTCGATCGCGCTGATGCAGGTCTCGGGCGAGTTCCCGTGGTCGAGGTGCAGCGCGACCGGGATCTCCGGGTAGGTCTCCGCGGCGGCCTGCATGAGGTGGATGAGGAACCGGTCGCCGGCGTAGGCACGCGCCCCGCGCGAGGCCTGGGCGATGACCGGCGACCCGGTCTCCCGCGCGGCTTCCATGATCCCCTGGATCTGCTCCAGGTTGTTGACGTTGAACGCCCCGACGCCGTAGCCGCCGGCGGCGGCTTCGTCGAGGAGCTGGCGCATGGACACGAGTGGCACGGCGGGAACCTCCTGTGGGTCGGCAGTCAGCGGCCCGCCGCGTCGGGGGCGGGGAGATCGGGGACGAGTCCTTCGAGACGCCGCTCAGCGCCTTCGGCCACGACGATGGAGGCGGCGCGCAGTCCGGCCGCGGTCGGCCACGGGCGGCGCAGCAGCGGACCGCCGCTCACCCCGGTGGCCACGAACGCCGCGGGTCCGCTCACGAGGTCCTCGACGTGGAGGATCCGGTCCAGCGGCAGGCCGGCGCGGGCGAGCGCCTGCGCCTCGGGCTCGCGCTGCGGAGCCAGCCGGGCCTGCATCCCGCCGCCGACCTCGCGCACGGCGCAGGCGGCCATCACGCCCTCGGGCGTGCCGCCGACGCCCAGCAGCAGGTCGGCGCCGCCGTCGGGCAGCACCGCCGCGAGGGCGCCGGCCACGTCGCCGGCGGCGGGCGTGGTGACCTGGGCGCCGGCGGCGCGCAGGCGCGCGACGAGGTGGCGGTGGCGGGGCTTGTCGAGCACGACGACCCGCAGATCGCCGACGCGGCACTCGAGCGCCTCGGCGACGTTGGCAAGCGTGCGCTCGGGTGGATCGGCGATCGAGACGGCGTCGCGGGCCGCCGGTCCGACGACGAGCTTGTCGAGGTAGTGGCTGGGGCCCGGGCGCCACAGGCAGCCGGACTCGGCGACCGCGATGGTCGCGAGCGCTCCCGGCTGCCCGGCCGCCAGGAACGAGGTGCACTCGAGCGGGTCGACGGCGACGTCGAAGGCGGGCCCCGCGCCGGTGCCGACCCGCTCGCCGTTGGCGAGCATCGGCGCCTCGTCCTTCTCCCCCTCCCCGATCACCACGATCCCGACCCCCGGCGCCGCGGCGAGCGCGGCGCGCATCGCCTCGGTCGCGGCATGGTCGGCGGCGTGGCCGTCGCCGCGGCCGAACCATGGCTGGCAGGCCGCCGCGGCGGCCTGGGTCGCCGCGAGCGCGGCCGGCAGCGCGGCGGCCACCGCGGCCCGCGGCCCGGGCGAAGCCGGCGGCGGGGCGGCGGGTACGACGGAGGCGGTGTCGGCCATGCTGCTCTCCCTGGGCGTCGGGGCTGCGCTGCGCCGCGCCCGAGCACCGGATCGCGGCGAAGCGCGACCGTATGGCTGCGACTCTTCGAGAGCTAGCGAAGTTCGCGTGCCACGAATCGGGCTTCTCCTATGGCTCGGCGGCGGCGGCCGTCCGCCGCCCTAGACTCGGGTCCGCATGAACCTCCTCGACGTCGCGACCCTTCCGCTCCTCCCCATGCGCCTGGCGGTGCGCGCCCTCGACGACCTCCATCGGCTCGCCCGGGGCGCCGGCGAGCTGCCGGAGGTCGAGGCGCGCCTGGCTCAGCGCGTCGACGAGCTCGAGGACCGCATGGCCCAGCTGCTCGATGCCGCCGACGGCGGCCGGGCCGAGCTGCGGGCCGCCGTCCGGGCCGCCCGGCGGCTCGACGACCGCGCTGCGGAGGCCACGACGACGCTCGGCGGCGTCAGCGACCACGCCGACGCCGTCGTGCAGCAGGCCGCCGCCTTCGAGCAGCGTGCCAGCGAGGTGCTCGACGCGCTGGCGCGCATCGAGGCGATCGCCGGGCAGGTCGCGCTCGAGGGCGGCCGGGTGGCCGAGGCGCTGCCGGCGCTCGAGCGGGCGATCACGAGCACCGAGACGCTGGCCACGGTCGTCGAGCCGCTCCACGGCGCCACCGAGCGGCTCGGGCGGATCGTCGATCGCCTGCCGGGGGCGCGCCCGTCGGGGTCCTAGGCGAAGCCGGCGCCGTCAGGCGCCGTGGCTTGGCGTGACCACCCGGCGCCGCGGCGCCGTCAGGCGCCGTGGCACTTCTTGTATTTCTTGCCCGACCCGCACCAGCACGGGTCGTTGCGGCCGATCTGCTCGTGCTCGTCGACGCGGCGCTGCTCGACGACGGGGAGCATCTCGATCTCCTCCTCGGCCTCCATGCCCGCGGGCGCGGCGCCGGCCGCCGCCATCGCCAGCGCGCTGGGCTGGTCGAGCCCGCCGCCGGAGTAGGAGACGTTGGCCGCGCGGGTCGCGCTCCCCGAGGGCGAGTAGTCGGTCGGACCCGGCACGCCGGCGCCGCCGCCGTTCTCGCCCTCGATCTCGACCTCGACGTTGTAGAAGAGGCGTGCGTAGTCCGACCAGATCGAGTTCATCAGGTCGCTGAACAGCTCGAAGCCCTCGTTCTTGTAGGCGACCAGCGGCTCGATCTGCGCGAACCCGCGGAGGTGGATTCCCTCGCGCAGGTAGTCCATGTCGTAGAGGTGCTCGCGCCAGCGCTGGTCGATGATCTGCAGGAGCAGGTAGCGCTCGAGCGCCCGGGTGAGCTCCTCGCCAAGCTCCTGCTCGCGCTGGCCGTAGAGCGCCAGCGCCTGCTCGGTCAGCTGCTCGGTCAGGGCCTCCCGGTCGACGCCGCCCGCCTCGACCTGCTCGGCCGCGGGCGGCAACGGAATGATCTGCTCGATCGCGTCGAAGAGCCCGGGCAGGTCCCAGTCCTCGACGTAATCGCCGGCGGTGTACTCGGCGACCATCCGCTCGATCACGCTGCCGATCTCGCGCCGGGCGTCGTCGCCCATGTCCTTGCCGTCGAGGATCCGGTCGCGGTACTCGTAGACGATCCGGCGCTGCTCGTTCATGACGTCGTCGTACTCGAGCACGCGCTTGCGGATCAGGAAGTTCTGCTCCTCGACCTTGCGCTGGGCCTTCTCGATCTGCTTCGTGAGCATGCCCGCGGCGATCGGCTCCTCGTTGCCCTCCTCGTCGGTCGTCCCGAGGCGGTCGAGGATCTTGTAGATCCGGTCCCCGGCGAACAGGCGCACGAGGTCGTCCTCAGCGGAGAGGAAGAAGCGCGACTCGCCGGGATCGCCCTGGCGGCCGGAGCGGCCGCGCAGCTGGTTGTCGATCCGGCGCGACTCGTGGCGCTCGGTGCCACAGATGAAGAGGCCGCCGGCCGCCATGACCTCCTCGCGCGCGCCGCCGACCTTCTCGTCCATCGTGGGCAGCACCTTGGCGAAGTGCTCGTCGTAGTCGGGATCGCCGGGCTTGAGCCCGAGCTTGGCCAGTTCGAGGCGGGTCAGGTGTTCCGCGTTGCCCCCGAGCTTGATGTCCACGCCGCGCCCGGCCATGTTCGTGGCGATCGTGACCGCACCGGGCGCGCCGGCCTCCGCGATGATCTCGCCCTCCCGCTCGGCGTACTCCGGCTTGGCGTTGAGCACCGTGTGGGGGATGCCCATCTTCTTCAGCTGGCCCGAGAGCAGTTCGGACACCTCGACCGAGATCGTGCCGACGAGCACCGGCTGGCCCTTCGCGTGACGCGCCTCGATCTCGCGCGCGACGGCAGACCACTTCCCGTCCTTGGTCTTGTAGACCTCGTCGTTGCGGTCCTCGCGGACCATCGGGCGGTTCGTCGGGATCTCGACGACGTCGATGTCGTAGATCTTCTTGAACTCGGTCGCCTCGGTCAGCGCCGTGCCCGTCATCCCGGAGAGCTTGTCGTAGAGCCGGAAGTAGTTCTGAAGCGTGATCGTCGCGAGGGTCTGGTTCTCCTCCTGGACGCGCACGCCCTCCTTCGCCTCGACC
>CAZEKK010000008.1:17711-23843 GCA_964512905.1 uncultured Solirubrobacteraceae bacterium | reverse complement strand
GTCGAGCTGCGTCCGGGCGGCAGCGAGCACCGCGGCATCGTCTTCCCGGGCCGGCAGCGGCTGCGCCGGTTCGGTCGCCGCGATGCCCACCCGGGCCAGGCGACCGTTCCTGGCCTCGAGGAGCACGGGGCCGAGCGGGCTGAGCATGCGGATGCGGGCGGGTGCCACTCGCTCATCATCGTCGCTGTGCATGACCGGTCAACGCGCGGGCACGTGGAAACGTGAGGTGCGATGAGGCGCCCGCGGCCGCCCGGCGCGCGCCGCTGCCTCAACGCCCCGCGCACCCGGGGCAGTCGGATCTAGGAGGCGCCGGGCGTGCTCCAGCGCCTGAACGTCGGCCACACGTCGAGCACCCGCCCGGCGCGCACCGCGTGCAGGGCGCCGAAGTAGTCGACGCCGTCACCGGCCTGGTGGGGCCACAGGAGAACGTAGTCCTCGGTCGTGAGCGAGTCGACCGGCGCGTAGACCGCCGCACGTCCGCCACCGCGGAAGTTGTCGTTCACGCCCGGCGGGTGGACGAACTGCGGCTGGGTGCCGCCGCGGTCGGGCCAGCCCGACCCGATCAGGAAGTACTCGGTGCCGGTGATCGGCGGGATCGGCTTCTTCGTGACGAGCTCCGACGGGTACGGGCCGATCTTCTTCAGGACCGGCGCGCACTGGGTGAGCGCGGACGCGAGCCCCTGGTTGTCGAACGTCTCGAGATACCCCGCGTACACGTACGCCGACCCCGGGCTGATCTCGTTGATCTCGCGGCTGCCCGCCCAGTTGCGGTAGTTGGAGCTGGCCGGGCCGTTGCGGATCAGCGTGCGCGGGTCGTACAGCCCCTCCCCCTCGTCGCGCAGCTGATCGAGATAGCGGGCGTAGAACGCCCGGCTGTCCTTCGCCACCCGCTGGCGGACCGCGAGGTCGCCGGTCAGCGTCGCGTGGCCGTCGTAGCAGACGACCGCACGCAGCCGCAGGCGGCTGCGGTTGCGGCGCAGCACCCGCAGCGCCGCGCTGATCTCGTGCGGGAAATGGAAGCCGCCGCGACCGAGGCCGGAGTCGAACTCGAGCGCGACGTCGAGCGGCACCCGCCGCGGCGTCGTGCGCGCGAGACGCGCGAGATCCTGCAGCAGCTCGACCGAGCTGGCGAGGATCGTGAGCCGGTGGCGGCGCTGCCCGCGCGGGGGACGCCGGCGCAGGAAGTCACGCAGCTCGCCGCGCGTCGGCGGGTAGCCCATCAGCAGGTCCGTTCCCGCGGGCGCCGCCGCCATGATCTGGTCGACTTCACCCAGGTGGAAGACCAGGCCCCGCGGCTCGGGCAGGCGCTCGAGCACGTAGGCGCACAGGCGCGGCGACTGGAAGGCCTTCAGCGCCGGGCGCACCGCCCAACGCTGCTGCCGGGCAAACGTCTGGATGACCTTTGCGTTCTGATCGACGGCGGCGAGGTCGACGAACATGATCGGCGCGCCCCGGCCGTGGCGCCGCGCCAAGCCGGCGAGCGCCGGACGGCTCGTCGGCCGCCCGCCCGACCCCAGCGCGGGACGCCGCGCCGCCGTCTCGGTCACCTGCTCCCGTCCCGTGCCGCCCGCGTAGGCGACTGCGGGGCCGGCAACCGAGACGGCTCCGGCGGCGCCGGTCGCGGCGATGAACCCCCGCCGCGTCAGTTCTCTGCGGACTGGCTCCTCCACGTCGCCCGATGCTCTGCGATCGCGGCCGGGCGCGGCAACCGTAGGGGCTGCGCGACCGGGTCCGGGGTTCTCCGGGCTGCCGGGGCGGTAGTGCGCCGCGGCAGCCCGGCGGCGCATCGCACCCTTCGGGGCGGGACCTCGTCCGGTGCAGGAGTGCAGGTGGCATGCCGGCACCCGCGACGGGCCGCCGGCCAGGCCGGCGCGCGTCGTCCCCGCCCGCGCTGTGCCCCCGGCGCGGCCGTCGCGCGCGCGCCGCCACGGAATCTCTAGGGTCCCGGCCATGCCCAGCATCGTCGTGCTCGGAGGCGCCGGGGGCGTCGGCAGCGTCGCCGTCCGCGCGCTCGCGACCTTCGACGAGGTCGATGGCATCGTGATCGCCGATGCCGACGCGGACGCCGCGGACGCGCTGGCCGCGCGCCTCGGCGGCCGGGTGTCGGCGGTGCCGTTCAACGCGGACGACCCCGGCGGCCTCGCCGCCGCCGCCGCCGGCGCGACCGTCGTGCTCAACTGCGTCGGGCCGTTCTACCGCTTCGGTCCGCCGCTGCTCGCCGCAGCCGTCGCCGCCGGCGTGGACTACGTCGACGTCTGCGACGACCTCGACGCCACGGTGGCGATGCTCGCCCAGGACGAGGCCGCGATTGCCGCCGGCGTGCGCGCGCTGATCGGCATGGGGAACTCGCCCGGCCTGGCCAACGTCCTCGTCCGGTTCTGCGCCGACCACCTGCTCGACGAGGTGCACAGCGCCGACATCATGCACGTCCACGGCGGGGAGTCCGACGAGGGCGCGGCAGTGATCAAGCACCGCATCCATGCCATGACGAACGACGTCCCCGTGTTCGTCGACGGGGCGTTCGTCGATGTCCGGATGCTCGAGCCCAGCGGCGAGGCGTTCGCACGGTCGGTCGACTTCCCGGCCGTCGGGCGGTGCACCGTGCGGCCGTACCCGCATCCCGAGACGATCACGCTTCCACGCCACGTGGCCGGGCTGCGCCGGGCCACCAACCTCGGGGCCGTCGTGCCCGAGGCCTACTTCCAGCTCACCATGGACGCCGCCCGCCTGGGGATCTGCACCGAGGACGCGATTCCGGTCGGCGGCGCGGAGGTCGTGGGCCGCGACTTCGCGGTCGCGTTCATCCAGGCCCGGCGGCCCGCGCTGCTGGCGGCGGCGGGGCTGTCGGCCCCGCGCGGCTGCCTGATGGTCGAAGTCGCCGGGACGAAGGACGGCGAGGCCCACGCCTACGTGTTCTCCATGTCCTCGGGCGAGCAGGGCGCCGGCGAGGGGACCGGCATCCCGGCGGCCCTCGGCGCGGTGCTCATGCTTCGCGGCCGCCTCGGCGCGCCCGGGGTCTCACCGCCCGAGGCGGTGGTGGATCCGCTGGAGATGATCGGCCTGGCGCGCGCGGTCGTTCCCCACTTCGGCATGGGCGGCGGCCTGCCCTTGACGCTCGAGCACCACGGGCCCGGCGGCGCGGTGCAGCGCGTCGACCTGCCGCTGTGACCGGCGCCGGCCCGGCCCTGTTCGCCGGCCACGATGTCGGGACGGGCGGAACGAAGGCCGCGCTCGTCGACGCGACGGGAGCGGTGCACGCGACCGCGTTCGCGCCGTATCCGCTCGACCACCCCCGTCCCGGCTGGGCCGAGCAGGATCCGGAGGACTGGTGGCGGGCCGTGGCCGCGACGACACGCGCGCTGCTCGCCGGCTCCGGGGCTGACGCGCGCCAGGTGGCGGGGGTCGCCGTCGCCGGGCAGATGCTCGCGCTGGCCCCGCTCGGCGCCGACGGCGCGGCGGTGCGGCCGGCGCTGAGCTGGCTCGACGGTCGCGCCGCGCCGCAGGCCGCCCGCCTCGTGCGCCGCCTCGGCGGGGAGCGGGTGGTGTCCGCGGTGGTGGGCGCCGTCCCCTCCGGCAAGGACATCGTCGCCAAGGTCGCCTGGATCCGCGAGCACGAACCCGACGCGTACGCCCGCACCCTCGCGTTCTGCGACGCGACCGGCTACGTCGTCGCGCGAGCCACGGGGCGGGTTGGCATCGATCCCACCGGGGCCGCCGGCACCGGCCTGCTCGACCGCCGGCGCCGCCGCTGGTCGCCGCTGCTCGCCCGCCTGACGGGGGTGCCGCTCGGGGTGCTGCCGCCCGTCGTCCCGAGCCACGCCGTCGCCGGCCGGCTGACGCCCGAGGCCGCCGCCGCGACCGGCCTCGCCGCCGGCACGCCGGTCGTCGCGGGCGCGGGCGACGTGCCGGCAGCCGCGCTCGGCGCCGGCGCGCTCGCGCCGGGCGCCGGGCACGTCTGCCTCGGCACGTCCGCGTGGCTGTGCGCCGCCGCCAGCCGGCCGCGGGACCTACCCCGGGCGGGCGTCTACGCGCTGCCGTCGCCCGACCCGGACGCCTTCCTCATGGTCGGCGAGTCCGAGACGGCGGGCGCCTGCGTCCAGTGGGCGGCGCGCCTGCTCGGCTGCGTCGACCCGGCGGGCCGCCCCGATCACGAGCGCCTCGAGGCGCTCGCCGCCACGGTCGCTCCGGCGCGACCGCACGCCCCGGCGTTCGCACCGTGGCTGTTCGGCGAGCGGGCGCCGGTCACCGACGCGGCGCTGCGGGGCGCGCTCACCGGCCTCACGCTCGAGCACGGCCCGGCCGACGTCGCCCGGGCGGTCTTCGACGGCCTCGCGGCGAACATGGCCTGGCTCGCGGCCGAATACGGCGATGCCCTGTCCGGGGGCCGTCCGCTGCGAGCCCTCGGCGGCGGCACGCGGAGCGCGGCGTGGACGCAGGCGGTCGCGGACGCGACCGGCCGGCCGCTCGAGGTCGTCGCCCACTCCCAGGAGGCCGGGGCCGTGGGCGCGGCGCTGCTGGCCGCGGTCGGGACGGGCGCGCTTCCAGATGTCCCGGCGACCGCCGACGTGATCCGCACGGCACGCCGAGTCGCGCCGCGGCCGGAGGCGACCGGCGCGTACGCCGCCCTCGAGCGACGGCTGCGCGGCCTGGCGCAGACGCTGCCGCGGGCCGCGACGGCCTGACGCGCCGAGGCGACGGCCTGACGCGCCCGGCGGGGCGTCGGCGGGATAGGGTTGCCCCATGCGCCGCCTCGCCGCCATCGCCGCCCTGGTCCTGCTCGCCGCCGCCGCGGCGCTGGTCGTCATCACCGCCGTGCAGTCCTTCCCGCGCGGGCTCATCGTCGCCGCCGCGCTGGTGCTCGCCCCGGTGGCGGGCTGGCAGGCCGTCCGGCGCCGGGGAGCCGCCCGGGCGTCGCTGCTCGGGCTCGCCGTGGTCCTGCTCGTGGGGGCGATCGTCGTGCTCATCGCGGGCGAGGTGCTGCTCGAAGCGGTCATCGCGATCGGCTGCTTCCTCGCTGCGCTGGCGTGCGCCAAGCGGGCGTTCGCGGTGCACGTCCGCCTGCCGCCGGCGCCGGCGCCCAAGCGCGCCGTCGTGATCTGGAACCCGAAGTCAGGCGGCGGCAAGGCGACGCGCGACCACCTCGCCGACGAGGCCCGGGCCCGCGGGATCGAGCCGATCGAGCTCAAGCCCGGCGACGACATCGTCCAGCTGGCGCGCGACGCGATCGCCAGCGGCGCCGACGCGCTCGCCGCCGCCGGCGGCGACGGCACACAGGCGCTGATCGCGACCATCGCCGCCGAGCACGACCTCCCGTTCGCCTGCATTCCCGCCGGCACCCGCAACCACTTCGCGCTCGACCTCGGCGTCGACCGCGACGACGTGGTCGGAGCCCTCGACGCGTTCGTGAGCGGCGGCGAGCGCCGGGTCGACCTGGCCGAGGTCAACGGGCGCGTGTTCGTCAACAACGTCTCGCTGGGCATCTATGCCGAGGCCGTGCAGCGCCAGGGCTACCGCGACGCGAAGCTGCGCACGATCCTCGACACCGCGCCCGACGTCGCCGGCGTCGAGCCCTCCGAGAGCCGCGAGCTGACCTGGTCCGCCCCGGGCGAGCCGGCCGGCGGCAGCTCGGCGGCGGTCATCCTCGTCTCGAACAACCCGTACCGCCTGGGCCGGCCGCTCGGGTCGGGCACCCGCCCGCGGATGGACGGCGGGACGCTCGGCGTCGCGGTCATGGGCTCCGGCGCCGCCGGGGGGCCGTCTTGGCGCCAGTGGGCCGCGCCCGAGTTCGAGGTCGGCTCCTCCGATCCGGTGCCCGTCGGCGTCGACGGCGAGGCGCTCGTGCTCGACCCGCCGCTGCGCTTCGCCAGCCGTCCCGGCGCGCTGCGGGTGCGCATCGCGCCCCAGCACCCGGGCGCCTCTCCCTCGGCGGCGATGCCCGATGGGCTTGCCGACGCGATCCGGGCTGGACTGCGGGTCGCCGGTGGCGCGGATCCGGCCGACGCGGTCGCACCCCGCGCGTGAGCCCGCGGCCCGGATCCGGCGCGCTCGCTCCCCGGCGCGCGGCCCGACGGCTTAGCGCCCCTACGCCGTCGTCCCGTCCTTGATCTGCAGCGTCTTGAGGTCGGAGTAGAA
>CAZEKK010000008.1:8449-17611 GCA_964512905.1 uncultured Solirubrobacteraceae bacterium | reverse complement strand
GCCCCTACGCCGTCGTCCCGTCCTTGATCTGCAGCGTCTTGAGGTCGGAGTAGAAGTCCAGGGCGTAGTCGCCGCCCTCGCGCCCGATTCCGGAGATCCCGACGCCGCCGAACGGCGCCGTGAGGTCGCGGACGAGGAAGCAGTTGACCCAGACGGTGCCGGCCCGGATGGCCCGCCCGACGCGGTCGGCACGGCCCAGCGAGCCGGTGTAGACGATCCCCGACAGGCCGTACTCGGTCGAGTTCGCCAGCGCGATCGCCTCCGCCTCGGTCTCGAACGTCTGCAGGCACAGGACCGGGCCGAAGATCTCGCGCTGGACGACCTCGGAGTCGTTGGACCTCGGGCGGATGAGCGTCGGGAGGTAGAACCAGCCGCCGCCGCGGTCGTCGGCCGCGCCGCCGAAGACGATCTCGTCGCCGTTGTCCCTGGCCCGGTCGACGAACCCGGCCACGGTGGCCCGGTGGTCGGGATGGATCAGCGGCGAGACGGTCGTCGCGTCCTCGCGGGGGTCGCCGAGCACGTGCGTGTCGGTCGCCGCACGGAACCGCTGCACGAAGGCGTCGTAGACGGAGGACTCGACGAGGATGCGGGTGCCCGAGAGGCAGACCTGCCCGCCGTCGTCGTACTGGCCGGCGGCCTTCTCGGCGGCGGCGTCGAGATCGGCGTCCGCGAAGACCACCAGCGGGTTCTTGCCCCCCAGCTCGGCGGTGAACGGCACGAGGTTGTGCGCGGCGGCGACGCCGATCAGCCGGGCGGTCGGCGGCGACCCCGTGAACGAGATGCGCCGCACGAGCGGGTGGGCCGTGAGCGCCGCGCCGATCTCCTCCCCGAGGCCCTGCACGATGTTGAACACGCCGGGCGGCAGCCCCGCCTCGGCGACGAGGTCGGCGAGCAGCGAGCACGACAGCGGCGACCACTCGGCCGGCTTGAGGACCACGGTGCAGCCGGCGGCCAGCGCGGGCGCGGTCTTCCACGTGGACAGCATGAACGGCGCGTTCCATGGCGTGATCACCACGGCCGGCCCGGCCGGCATCCGCTGGACACGGTTCCACGTGCCGTTCGAGCGCCAGTCGCGCTCCTCGTAGGCGACCGCCAGGTCGGCGTAGGAGCGGTAGTTGCGCGCGCCGCGATTGATGACGCGGGCGCGCAGCGACCGCAGCAGCATCGCCATGTCGACGCACTCGACCGCGGCCAGGCGCTCCACGTTGGCGTCGATCAGGGCGGCCAGGCGGTGCAGGTAGGGCTGGCGGCCCGTCGCCCCGAGCGCCGCCCAGGCCGGGAACGCCTCGTGCGCCGCGCGGACCGCCGCGTCGGCCTCGTCGGCGCCCCCGCGGGCCACGTGGGCGAGCAGCGCGCCATCGATCGGCGAGCGGTCCTCGAAGGTCGCGGCGCTGCCGACGCGCGTGCCGCCGATGAAGTGCTCGGTGCTGACGGGGATGCCCGCGACCTCGGCGGTCCGGGCGGTGCCGGTGGCGCTCACAGCTCCCTCACGGTGACGAGATCCTCGACGGTGTAGGCGAAGGTGAAGCGAAAGCCGTCGCCCACCCGGACCGGCGCGAGCCGGTCGTGCTCCTCGTTGGGCGCGCCCGCGAACGACAGGGTCGCGGGCCCGGTCCAGATCTCCGAGATGCTGCGGTTCGTGCTCTGCGCCCGGACGAGCTCGTGCACGGCGGGCTCGCCGTGGCGGCCGGCGGCCAGGCGCGGGAAGTGGCGCACGTTGTGGAGCGGCGGGTCGTTGTGCGTCGGACCGGCGTCGGAGATGCGCTGCAGCGTGACGGTGCCCTCGGCCAGGCGCCGGTCGTTCGCCGCGACCGTGCCGCCGAACACCGCGCCCGGCTTCAGCCCGGGGTCGGCGACGCAGTCCAGGCCGAACGTCCGGGTCATCTGGATCGAGCCGAGCTTCTTCGGGAAGCCCTGGATCCAGCCGCGCGCCAGCGCGAAGTCCTGGTCGACCCAGATGTAGGGGCAGCTCGTCACCAGCTCGCCGTCCAGCGTGGCGTTGACGACGATGAAGCACTCCTTGTACTGGCTGCGGGCCGGGTCGACCAGCTCCTGGCGGCCACTCGTGCACGACTGCCAGTCCACGAACAGCGCGGCGGCCCGACCCGGATCCTCGGCGTAGGGCTCCATGCCGGGCGGCAGGACGGCGGCGACCGCATCGGGGTCGGCCCAGTACTCGATGACGATGAAGTCGCCGACGTAGTGCCACGGCGGAGCCGGGACCAGCGACGCCCGGCCCTCGGGCGACCGCGGCAGCGAGTAGCCCGCCAGGCGGCTAGGCGTGGAAGCCATACTGCTCCCACTCCCAGTCGGTGACGATCGCGCCGTAGCGCTCGACCTCGCCGCGCTTCAGTGCGACGAACACCCGCACCAGCTCCTCGCCCAACCCTTCGTTCATGAGCTCGCTGCGCTCGAGCACCTCGAGGGCGTGGCCGAGGCGCGGCGGCAGCGGGCGGACCCGGTCGTCCGGCACGAGCCCCCGCTCGATGCCGTCCAGGCCGGCCAGCAGGATCGCGCCGGTGAGCAGATACGGGTTCGCCGCGGCGTCGCCGCCGCGGACCTCCACACGGGTCGCCCGGCCGCGCTCGCCGGGCACGCGCAGGTAGGCCTCGCGGTCATCGCCCGACACGCGGACGCTCGTCGGCGCCAGCCCGCCCGCGGCGGTCCGCTTGTACGAGTTGACCGTCGGCGAGGCGAACGCCGTGAACGCCGCCGCGTGCTCGGCGATGCCGGCCATGAACGACCGGCCGATGGGCGAGAGCCCGCCGGCGCCGTCGTCGAAGACGTTGCCGTCCTCGTTCCACAGCGAGACGTGGATGTGGCAGCTGCTGCCCGCGTGCTCGGCGAACGGCATCGGCATGAACGTGGCCATCATCCCCTCGTGAACCGCCAGCTCCTTGACGGCCTCCTTGAAGAGGAAGCCGTAGTCGGCGGCCGCGAGCGCCGGCGCATGGCGCATGTTCACCTCGAACTGCCCGGGCGAGAACTCGCGGTGCGCCGCACTCACCTGGATGCCAAGGTCGATCATGCCCCGCTGGATCCTGCCGAGCACGCCGAGTGGGTCGGCGCGCAGTCCTGCGGTGTACGCCATGCCGGACTGGCCGGAGTACGGGATGTGGCGGCCGTCGGTGGCCGGGTTGGGCACGAGCAGATAGAACTCCGGCTCGGGCGCCGAGATCGCGCTGAACCCGGCCGCCGCCACCCGCTCGGTGATCCGCCGCAGCGCGCTGCGGCAGCACAGCTCCGAGGGCCTCCCGTCCTCGACGAGGTCGGCGAGCAGCCAGATCGTGTCGGGCTCCCACGGGATCGTCCGCACCGTGTCGGGGTCGGGAACGGCGATGACGTCGGGATAGCCGAGGTCGGCCGGGAAGCGGTCGCCCTCGAGCGGCACGCCCTCGAGTGACTCCACCAGGCTGGCCTTGCAGTATCCGACCCCGTCGAGCATCGAGGCGACGTCCCGAATCGGGAACTGCTTCGAGCGCGCCTTCCCGTACAGGTCGGCGTGCATGACGCGCGCCAGGCGCGCCCCGTCGGCCGTGAGGCGGTCGGCGAGGTTCGCGCCCGACACTTGGCGGTCGTCGGTCAGCATCGGCGGGATGGACGGATGCGCCGAGCTGCCCGCCCCTGGATCGTTGCTCATGGAGTCATCCTCTTCGCTCTCGCCCTCGGCGGTCCGGACTCAGTCCTCAGCCTGCGCGTGCGCGCCCGGCTCGTGGACCTCGGCCCGCGGCCCCTGCCCGATCCACTCGTACACCTTCGGCTTGGCCGACTTGAGGTACAGGCCATAGAGGATCCCGATGATGCCACCCCCGATGAGCACGGCCGGCAGGATGATCGACATCTTGTCCGTCGGGGCGTCCTGCGCGCTCGTGATCAGCACGTTGAAGTTCAGGAGCACCACGACGAAGATGATCAGCAGGAAGGAGCCGGCGACCAGCGGCGCGTAGAGCGTCGCGAACTTGCCGGCATCGGTCTGATCCTCCGGGTGCTTCTGGAAGAACCCCACGACCGCGAACGACGTCACGCCGAGCAGCAGGAGCACACCGGCCGCCCCGAGGTTCGTGAACCACGTGAACAGCTTCAGGATCGGATCCTCGTTGAGCACCGCGAAGATGAACAGCGCGGTGAAGGCGATCAGCGTCTGCGTGAGCGACCCCGCCCACGGCGACCCGGTGCGGGCCGAGACCTTGTCGAACGCCCGCGGGAAGATCTGCTCGCGCCCGAGCGCGAACGTGTAGCGGGCGACGGCGTTGTGGAACGAGATCAGGGCGGCGAACAGGCTCGTGGCGAACAGCAGCGTCGCCGCGTCCCCCCAGAAGGCGCCGAGGCGGTCG
Organism: uncultured Solirubrobacteraceae bacterium; assembly: GCA_964512905.1. Taxonomy (GTDB): domain Bacteria; phylum Actinomycetota; class Thermoleophilia; order Solirubrobacterales; family Solirubrobacteraceae; genus CANJIV01. The sequence continues at coordinate 13,277 of CAZEKK010000008.1, read as the reverse complement.
GCGCCGGTGATGAAGAGGACCGTCGTCGGATCGGGCGCGTTGGGGTCCGCGCCGACGAAGCCGCCCTTGATGAGCAGCTCGGGGTTCGTGATGACCTCGGGCGTGACCGAGACGCCGAGCAGCCAGCTCGAGATCGCGTAGAAGCCGGCGACGACGCCTACGCCGATGAACGTCGCGCGGGCGACGGTGCGCTTCGGGTCCTTGGCCTCCTCGCTGTACAAGGCCGCCGATTCGAAGCCGGTGAACGCGGCCATGACGAACGCCAGCGACGCCCCGACGGCGCCCTCGAAGGCGATCGACGGGCTGAAGCCCTTGAAGGTGATGCCGTCAGGCCCCGGGTCGCCGACGATCGCGACGTCGAAGAGGAACACGACGAGGATCTCGAGACACAGCAGGACCGCGAGCACCTTGGCGTTCAGGTCGACCTGCAGCAGGCCGAGCACGGCGATGATCCCCCAGGCGATGAAGCACCACCAGTACCACTCCATCGTGATGCCGGCCTTGTCCGCCATGAACGCGCCGAACGCGACGCCGAACAGGCCGTAGATCCCGACCTGCATCGCGTTGTAGGAGATGAAGGCCACGAACGCCGTGCCGACGCCGCCGACCCGGCTCATCCCGCGGGCGACGTACGAGTAGAACGCGCCGGCGTTGGCGATGTGCCGGCTCATCGCCGCGTACCCGAGCACGAACAGGATCAGGATCAGCGCGAACGGCAGGTAGAAGAACGGAATCGCCTTGTTGCCCGTGACGAGGTACGACACGGCCTGCCCGCCGGCGACCGCCGTCAGCGGCGCCGCGGCAGCGACGATGAAGAACACGATGCTCGCCACCCCGAGGGACTTCCGGTGCAGCTGCCCGGACTCGGTGGTGGGCGGAAGGGCGGGGTCAACCGCCGGCGGCGTGGCCACGGAACTTCTCCTCTCCTCGAATGCGCCCCGATGACGGGCAAGCTCGATCCTCCCACGGATCGGCTGTGCGCGCAGAGTAACCGACGATAGTCCGAAAGTAAACCCTGACGCCCGACCTCCCGGCGCCTCACGCCTCCGTGAGGCGCACCGGCATCCGCTTGATCGCGTTGAAGAAGTTCGAGCGCAGCCGGTCCACCGGTCCGGTCAGCTCGACGTCGCCGACCCGGGTCAGGAGCTCCTCGAACACGATGCTCAGCTCCAGCCGCGCCAGGCCCGCGCCGATGCAGAAGTGCGGCCCGCCCGGCCCGAAGCTGACGTGCGGGTTGGGCGTGCGTTCGATCAGGAACTCGTCGGGGCGATCGAACACCGTCTCGTCGCGGTTCGCCGACGCCAGCCAGGTCGTCAGCTTGTCGCCGCGCCGCAGCTGCCGGCCGCCGAACTCGACGTCCGTGGTCACCGTGCGCCGGAAGTGGATCACCGGCGTGGCCCAGCGCAGCGACTCCTCGACGACCCGGTCCGCCAGGGAGGGGTCGCGGAGCAGTTTCTGGCGCTCCTGCGGGTTCTCGATGAAGGCGAGCAGGCCGTGCGAGATCGTATGCCGCGCGGTCTCGTTCCCTGCGGTCGCCAGCATCACGAAGTAGACGTCGTACTCCCGCTGCGTCAGGGGCCGCCCGTCGATGGTCCCCTGGACGAGGCGGGTGACGACGTCGTCGCGGGGATCGGCCCGGCGCTGCTCGGCCAGGGCGCGACCGTACTCGAAGAACTCGAGTGCCGCCGGGCTCGAGAACGGCAGGTGGCCGAGGCCCTCGCGCTCCTTGGGGTCAACCAGTTCGGGGTCGGTGACGCCGAGCAGCCGGTCGCCCATGTCGACGATCTTGCGGCGGTCGGCCTGCGGCGCGCCGAGCAGCTCGCAGAAGACGCCCATCGGGATCTCCGCCGCAACGGCCTCGACGAAGTCGACGTCGCGCTGCTCGAGCGCCCGCTCGATGACCTCGATCGACATCGCCCGGATGGCGTCCGCGTGCTCGCGAACCGCGCGCGGCGTGAAGGCGCCGCCGATGATGGCGCGCAGCTTCCCGTGCTCGGGCGGATCGGTGTCGATCAGCGACCGGCGCTGCTCGAGGTGCTCGGGCGTGGGGTCCTCGAGCGAGGTGCCGCCGAGCTGGGACGAGAAGGTCGCCGGATCGCGGTGGACCGTGCGGACGTCGGCATGGCGGGTGACGCACCAGAAGCCGGGCCCGTCGGCCTCCTCCTGCCAGTGCACGGGGTCCTCCCGGCGCAGCGCGGCAAACCAGTCGTACGGCATGCCGGCCTCGAAGACGTCGTGATCGGTGAGGTCGATGGAAGCGAGTTCTGCTGACATGCCACGGACGCTACGCGCGAACGACCGTATTCGTCAAGTGACCGAGGCGGTGGATCGCCGGAAACGTCCAAGATGGCGGCCGAACGCCCCCGCCCCCGCCGGCAGCACGACCCGCGCCCGACCCGCCGCCCGCCTCAGGGCCGCACGAAGGTGTGGATCACCCAGGCCCGCGCGACCTCATCGCCGGCGGCGACCCACTGGTGCGGGCGATCGGACGGGTAGGTGGCGTAGTCGCCCGGCCCGAGGTCGACCTGCGCGCCGACGGGGCCGACGACCATGCGGCCGCTCCGCACCAGGACGTGCTCGCGGGCGCCGGGCCCGTGGGTCACCGTGACGTCGGCGTCGCCCGGCTCGATCTCGAGGTCGAGCACCTCGACCAGCGTCTGGCCGATCATCATGCTCTTGCGCAGGACCGCCCGCGCCGGGCTGTTGTCGAGCGAGAGCCCCTCCCCCGCGCGCACGACGTCAATCTCGTCGGCGCCCGGCGGGGTGATGAGCTGGGCGACCGGGACCGAGAAGGCCGACGACAGCGCCGTGAGCGTCGCCAGCGTCGGATTGGTGCGCTGGGACTCGATCTTGAAGAGCGTCGCCTTGGCCACACCCGTGCGGTCCGCGAGCTGGGCCAGCGAGAGTCCGTGGGACTCCCTGAGCCGCTTGACGTTCGCAGCCAGCGCCGAGACGTGGTCGGTCATGCGTACGACACCCCCTGGCCCGTGACAGTCAGGCCATCGTTCCCTATAGTGACCAATCATAGTCGCAAAAGAAAGGAGGGGCGGTGCGGCGAGCACGAATCTCGACAGCGGCAGGACCGGCGTGGGGGCGCCTCGAGGGCGGCGTCATCGTCCTCGACGACGGCACCCGGATCGCCGCGGACGCCGCGACCTGGCTGGCCCCGGCCGAGCCGACGAAGATCATCGCCGTCCACCTCACGTACCAGAGCCGGATCGACGAGTACGCCGCCGCCACCCCGCCGGCGCCGTCGTACTTCATGAAGCCGCCGTCGGCCCTGAACGGCCACCTCGGCGACATCCCGAAGCCCCCGTCCGCCCGGTTCCTGAACTACGAGGGCGAACTCGCCGTCGTCATCGGCGCCCCGATGAAGGGCGTGCCGCCCGAGCGCGCCCACGAGCACGTCGCCGGCTTCACGTGCGCCAACGACGTCGGGATGCACGACTACCGCCACGCCGACCGCGGCTCGATGCTCCGCGTCAAGGGGCAGGACGGATTCCTGCCGCTCGGGCCCGTGCTCGTCTCGCCGGACGAGTGGACGCCCGACGGCGGCTACACCCTGCGCACCTATCTGAACGGAGACGTCGTTCAGGAGGCGGCCGCCGACGACATCATCTGGGACTGGCGCTATCAACTCGCCGATCTCGCGCGGAACATCACGCTCGAGGCCGGCGACGTCGTCCTGACCGGAACACCGGCGAATTCGCGCCCCATGGAGGCCGGCGACACCGTCGAGGTGGAGATCGACGGGATCGGCCGGCTCACGAACCGCGTCGTGGCGCTGCCCGCGGATCCCAGCGGCCCCGGCGATCAGCCCGAGATCTCCGCTCAGACCCTGCACGTGGCGCTCGCCATCCCCGAGGAGGAGGCCGAGCGCCGAGTCACCGAAGGAAGGACCTGACATGAAGTTCCACCGTCTCGACCACATCGCGCTCCGCGTCGCCGATCTCGACGAGGCGTCGCAGCGCTGGCAGGCGCAGTTCGGCCTGTTCGAGCGCCGGCGGGACGGCAATCGCGCGTTCCTCGCCTGCGACTTCGAGCCCCACTGCCTCGAGCTGATCGCCGAGGGGACCCCGGGCCACGACCACACGGGGTTCGAGCTGGCGCCCGAATGCCCGCTCGGGCAGGCCGCCGAGGAGTTTGCCGCCAAGGGCGTCACGTGCGAGGAGCGCGAGGGCTCGCTCTGGGTCGCCGACCCGGAGGGCAACCGCATCCAGGTGCTGCCCTATCGCGAGAAGGAGGTCCTCTGGGTCCCCCACGCCCGCCCGACGACGACGCTGCGGCCGGGCCGGCCCCGCAAGCTCGGCCACGTCAATTTCCTCACCGGCCGCATCAAGGAGGGCGCGGCGTTCTACACCGACGTCCTCGGCTTCGGGCTAGCCGACTGGCTCGGCGAAGCCGGCGCCTGGTTCTACGTGAACTCCGACCACCACGTCATGGCCCTCGTCGACGTCGGCTACTCCCACCTGCACCACCTCGCCTTCGACGTCATCGACATCGGGCTGATGCGCCAGATGCTCGACAATCTCGCCCAGCACGGCCGGTGGGCCGGTTGGGGTCCGACGCGCCACGGCGTCGGCGGCAACATCGCGACGTACATGCGGATCGTCGAGGAGGAGTGCTTCGTCGAGCTCTACTGCGACATGGAGCAGCTCCAGGCCGACCACGTCGCCCGCGTGTGGCCCGACGACCGCTTCTCCTCGAACACCTGGGGGCCGCTGCCGCCGCGCTCGTATTTCCGCTTCGACCAGGCCGCGATCGACTCCGAGCGCCGCAGCCTCGAGACCAAGGGCGTGATGCTCGGCCCGCCCGAGCCCGAGCCCGA
>CAZEKK010000008.1:0-8349 GCA_964512905.1 uncultured Solirubrobacteraceae bacterium | reverse complement strand
GCCCGAGCCCGAGCCCGAACCGGCCGCCCCGGCGCCGACGCCTGCGCTGTAGCAACCTGCCCTCCGGGCTACCCGCCGTCCCGCCCAGCCTGCGCCGCCTCCGCAAAGGCGGCCAGGCGGGCGGCGACGCGCGCGTGGATCGTCGCGGCGCGCATGCCGGTGATCCGCGCCACCCCGTCCTCGACGGCGGTCATCGGGTAGACACGGAACTCCCGGCGGCGCACCGCCGCCACGACCTCCTCGTCGAGCATCAGATGAGGCAGGTTCGCCGCGGGGACGAGCACGCCCTGGCTGCCGGTGAGGCCGCCGTCGCGGCACAGCGCGAAGAACCCCTCGATCTTCTCGTTGACGCCGCCGATCGCCTGGATGCGGCCGTGCTGGTCGACCGACCCCGTCACCGCGATCGCCTGGTCCGCGGGGATGCCCGCGATCGCCGACAGCAGCGCGAACAGCTCGGCGGCAGAGGCCGAGTCGCCCTCGATCGGGCCGTAGGACTGCTCGAACACGACGCTCGCCCGCAGCGAAAGCGGCGCCTCGCGGCCGTAGCGTCCCGTGAGATAGCCCTCGAGGATGAGCAGGCCCTTGTCGTGGATCGGGCCGCTGAGCTTGGCCTCGCGATCGATGCCCACCACCGTGCCGTCGCCGGGCCCGGCGGTCGCGCTGATCCGGACCGGGTGCCCGAAGAGGTGATCGCCCGCCGCCGAGATCGCCAATCCGTTCACCTGGCCAGCCGCGCTGCCCTCGGTTGCGACCCGGATCGTCCCGGCCAGGGTCTCCTCGCGCAGCCGCTCCTCCGGCCGGCTCGACCGCCGGCGCCGCCCGCGCAGCGCCGCCGCGACGTGGGGCGCGCCCACCCGGTCGGCGCCGGCCGCGCGGGCGGCCTCGCTCGCCTCCGCGGCGACGTCGGCGATCACCCGCACCCGCGTCGTCAGCCGGTCGCGGTGCCCCGCCTCCCGGCTGCCGTGCTCGACGATCGCGGCGATGGCCCGCCGGTCGAAGTCGAGCGTGCCGTGGTCGTCGCGCAGCCGCGCCAGCAGTCCCGCATAGGAGCGCACGCCGTCGGCGTCGCGGGGCATCTCGTCGTCGAAGTCCGCCCGCAGCTTGAAGAGCCGGGCGACGTCGTCGTCGAGGGCGTTCAGCAGTTCGTAGAGGTCCGGCGTCCCGATGAGCACGACCGTCACCGGCACCTCGACGGGATCGGGATCCAGCGTGACCCCCGGGAAGAGCATGTACTGAACGGCGAGGTTCTCGATGCGCGCGCGGCGCGAGCGCAGGACGTCCTTGAGCCGCGGCCACGCACCGGGCGTGGTCAGCAGGTCGCCGGCGTCCAGCACCAGCCAGCCGCCGGCTGCCTCGTGAACGGCGCCGGCGCGCAGGTGCCGGTGGTCGGTCCGCGCCGCGCCGAAGGCCGTCTCGTACTCCGCCCGCCCGAACAGCTCGTAGAACGACGGATCGGTCGGAATCACGATTGGGGCGCCGCTGTCCGGCTCGCGGGAGACGAGCACGTTGACCGCGTAGCGGGCCCGGAGCTCCTGCGCGGGCGCCGGCTGAGGCACCGGCGGGGCCGGTTCGGGCGGCTCGGCCGTGGCCGCCCGAAACAGGTCGAGGTGGGCCAGGACGTCCTCGCGCACCTCGTCGAGCCACTCCGGAATGCCCGGCTCGTCGCTCCAGCGCCGGCGGACGTCGTCGAAGATGACCCCCACGGCGAAGGTCGCGACCTCGCGGGTGAGCTCGACGTGGCGGGTCTCGGCGTCGCGCTCGGCGTCGTGGATCGCCGCGAAGGCCTCCTGCACGGGCCCCTTGAGCTCCTCCACCGCCCGTTCGAAGCGCTCCCGCTGGTCGTCGCGCATGCCCTCGAGTTCGTTCGGCGCCAGCGGACGGCCGGCCACGATCGGCAGGGTGATCACCCCGGCGGGCGTGAGCTGGAGGGCCACCCCGGCCGCGCGGGCGCGCTGCTCGAGCGCGCGCAGGATGTCGCCGCGGCGGCGGTCGAGGTCGTCGTGCAGCGCCCGGTGGCGGGTGCGGAAGCTCTCGCTCTCGAACGCCTCGCCGATGCGGCGGCGAGCGGCGGCGACCACCTGGTCCATGTCGGCCGCAAACGCCCGCCCGGACCCGGGCGCGAGCGCGTAGGCCCGGGGTCGCAGCGGCTCGGCGAAGTTGAAGAGGTAGACGATGTCGGGCGGCGTTGGCGCCGCGGCGGCGCGCTCCCGCAGCCAGGCCTCGACGGCGGCGCGCCGGCCGGTGCCCGCCGGCCCGGTCGCGAAGACGTGGTGGGCGCCGTCGGCGCGCATCGAGGCAGCCAGGGCGAGGGCCTCGAGGACCCGCGGCTGCCCGATGACGCGCGCCGGCGGGACGCCCGCGGTGCTCGCCACCGGCACCTCGCCGGCGCGGCACGTGCGCCGCAGCGCGGCGGCGCCCAGCGCCGGGGGCTGGCGGTGGGCCGCGCGGCCGCGGTCGTCGGCTCCGGAGGACATCGGCCTGGCGATCGTCGCAGGAAAGCGGCCCGCCCGCCCCGCGAGCCCCCCCGCTCCCGCCGGACCGCGGGCCGTGCTGCCCGCCCGGCCCCGGCAGCCCCCGGCGATCGCGCAGCGCCCGGCAGGCGGCTCTCGCCGGGTCAGGGCGCGAGCGTCAGCACGAGCCGCGACGGATGCCCGGCGTCGTGGAGCACCTCGACGTCCGCGGGCACGAGCCGTCGCGCCTCCGCGAGGGGCTCGCCGGTCCCGGGGTTGCGGGCGTAGCGCGGGTGGGCGCCGGACGAGACCTGGAGCCGCACCCGATGGCCGGCGGCGAAGCGGTGCGCCGCCGGCCAGAGGTCGACCTCAACGCGGACGGCCCCGTCGCCGTCGCGCTCGAAGCGCCCGGGCTCGACCCGTGCGAGCGCGTCGCAGACGTTCCACGAGGCGCCCGCGCCGTCGACGTCGCAGAGCCGGGCGAACACGTCGACGTGCTCGACGCTCGCCCGGATGTGAAGGATCGCCCGCACCGGACCCATCGCCGTCAGCGCCGCCGCCAGCGGCGGGGTCGTGAACGTGATCACGTCCGGGCGCGACTCCAGCGCCCGGTTGTCGACCACGGGCTCCCGCGTCAGGAGGACCGGCCCGCCGACGGCGGGTGTCGGGTCGGCGGGGTCGTAGCGATAGCCAGTCGCCGGACCGCCGGGCGGCGGCGCGGCGCCAAGCGCCCCGCCGGGGCCGAGGTGCAGCACGTGCTCGCGGCCGCCCGGAGGCGGCCAGTCCGCGAGGTCGGCCCACCCGGCCTCTGCGCCGGTGACGTAGACGCGCACGGGCGCCCGCTGCAGGAGCCGGCGATCGTCGAGGAGGTGCGCCCGCAGCCAGGCGAGCGCGGCCCGGGTTCCGGCGGCCATCAGCCCTGGCGAGGTGTGAGCCCACGGCCCGATGATGAGCTGCGGCGAGCGCCCGGCCGCGCGCAGGGCCGCGTAGTCCTCGACCATCCACGGCAGGAAGATGTCGTGCCAGCCGCCGACGAGCTGGACGGCGGCCCGGACCTTCGCCACACCCGCCGAGAAGTCGCGCGCCACCCAGTAGGCGTCCTCGCGGCCGGGATTGGCCAGGGCCTCCCGGTACCAGGCCAGCGGGGCGCCGCTGGCGCGCTCGTCGAGGTCCCCGACCGGGAGGTCGTCGAGCAGCGCCGGCAGCCGCCGCAGCCCCCTGGCCATGTGCACCGGGGCGAGGCGGCGCTCCTGGGCGGCGACGAGCACGAGCCACGAGGCGGCCGTCTCGAGCGACAGGCTGCCGCCGCCGTAGGTCTGCCCGTGGAACTGCGAGGCCGTCACCGACGGGGTGATCGCCGCCAGGTCGTCGCCCGCGTCCGGGGCCACCGCCCACTGGGCGAGCCCGAGATAGCTGGGCCCGGTCATGCCGATCCGGCCGCGGTGCCACGGCTGGCGGCGGATCCAGGCGAGCGTCGCCAGGCCGTCGTCGCGCTCCTCGAACGGGCTGAACTCGCCCTCGGAGCCGAACGTCCCCCGCACGCTCTGGATCACCACCTGCAGACCGCGCTCGGCGAGCAGGCGGCCGAACAGGAGGCCGAACCACGACCGCCGCCCGTAGGGCGACCGCACGAGCACGGTCGGCTGCGGTCCCGCGCCGCGGGCGCTCCAGCGGTCGGCCAGCAGGACGGCGCCGTCATCCATGGGCACCGGCACGTCGCGCTCGGCGACCACGTCGAGCGTGAGCGGCCGCGGGAGCCCGAGGCGGCGCGCGAGGATGTCGCTGGGGAGGGAGATGCCGGGAGGCTAAAGCGACGCCGGCGCCGGGGCAGCCCCGGGCCTGCGCTCAGGCCGCGCCGGACGCGCCGGTGGCGGCCGCCGTCGGGGTCGGCGCAGGGGTGGCGCGCCGCTTGGCCATCGCCGCCCGGCCCCCGGCGAAGGTCACGAGCCGGCCGCCGTCCTCGTCGTAGAGCTTGAGGCGGAACGCCTTGATGCCGTCCCACATCGAAAGCTGCGGCGCGGTGTGGAAGACCTCGATCTCGTCGTGCGCGCGCTGGAGGTTGTAGTTCGGGATCCGGGTGCTGAGGTGGTGGACGTGGTGCAGGCCGATGTTGCCGCTGAAGAACTGCAGCACCTTCGGGAGCTTGAGGTAGGAGCTGCCCTTCAGCGCGGCGGCGGCGTAGCTCCACTCGTCGTTGCGCTCCCAGTAGACGTCCTCGAACTGGTGCTGGACGTAGAAGAGCCAGATGCCACCGGCCCCGGCGAGCATCGCGGTCGGGAGCTGGACCATCAGGACCGCCTGCCAGCCGAGCGTGAGGCACAGCGCGCCGAGGACGACGAGCAGCGCGAGATCGGTGGCGACGATCGACTTCCAGAAGCGCACCCGCGCCCAGGCGGGCACGAAGCGCGGCTCGATCAGCAGCGCCCAGATCGGGCCCACGCCGAGCATGACCGCCGGGTTGCGGAACAGCCGGTAGGCGAGCCGCGACCGCCACGGCAGCGCGTGGTACTCGGCCACGGTCAGGGTCTCGACGTCGCCTTGGCCGCGCTGGTCGAGGTCGCCGGCGGTCGCGTGGTGGAGCTTGTGCTCGTGGCGCCACACGTGAAACGGCGTGTAGACCATCGTGCCGCAGACGGCGCCGACCCACACGTTCGCCCGCCGCGACGGCAGGAACGAGCCGTGCGTGCAGTCGTGGAAGACGATGAAGGTCCGCACCAGGAACCCGGCGGCGGGAACCGCCAGCGCGAGCACGAGCAGGTACGACACGTCGAGCGCCAGATACATGAGGACGGTCAGCGCCAGATACGGCAGCACCGAGGTGGCGAGCTGAGCGACCCCCTGCCGCACGGTGGGCTGGCAGTAGGGGGCGAGTCGGTCTCGCCAGAACGACGGGTCGAGACCTTCGCCGGACATGCCTGCGGCATCGTAGGGACATCGGCGGCGGCGTGCGCTGCGCCTTCCCCGCGCGGCACTGCGCCGCCCCCGCTTCAGGTCGACCGCCGACCGGCCGACCAAGTACGGGTGTCTCCGCGCGCCCCCGCCCGGACCCTCGCCTGCCTCCTTGCCGCCGCTGCCGCGGCGACTGCGGGCGGATGCGGAGCGTCGGCAGCCTCTGACGGCGCCCCCGCTGCGGCTGCCGGCACGCCGTCCTTCCGGGCCGAGGTCCGCCACGTGCGCGTCAACGGGGCGCGGCTGGCCTACTACGAGCGCGGCCGCGGCCCGGCCCTCCTCATGAACATGGGCAGCGCCTCGACGATGGCGGAGTGGGATCCGGCGCTGCTGCGCGCGCTGGCCGCCCGCCACCGGCTGATCCTCTACGACTACCGCGGCATCGGCCGGTCGTCCGCCGACGGCCTGCGCGGCCTCACCTTCGCCCGCCTCGCCGACGACGCCGCCGCGCTGCTCGGCGCGCTGCGGATCGACCGCGCCAGCGTGCTCGGCTGGTCGCTCGGCGGGTTCGTCGCGCAGCAGCTCGCCGTCCGCCACCCTTCGCGCGTCGAGCACCTGATCCTGGCCGGCACCAACCCGGGCGGCTCCCGGACGGTCCTCGGGCCCGCCTGGGCGCAGCGCATCGACAGCTCGCAGGGCAACGCCGACGCGCTCGCCCTGCGCGTGCTCTTCCCGTCCGGCGCGCGGGGACGGGCCGCCGGGCGGCGCTTCCTGGCCCGGGTCGAGCGGGCCGCCGACACGGGCGAGATCCCCGACGACTTCACGGTCGGCCGGGCGGGGTTCGAGGCCCAGCTCGCCGCCGAGGAGCGCTGGATGGCCAGCGACGCCAACCTGCGCGCCCTGGGGCGCCTGCGCGTTCCGACGCTGGTGGCCGGCGGCAGCGAGGACGTGCTGACTCCGCCTGCGAACGACGCCGTCCTGGCGTCCGCGATTCCGGGGGCGCGCCGCGCGACCTTCCGCGACGGCGGCCACGCGTTCCTGTTCCAGTTCCACGGGCCGTTCGCGCGGCTGGTGGAGCGGTTCGCCGGCGGCTGACGCCGGCGCCGCCGGCCGGTCCGGCCCGCAGACCGGCGCCGGCGCCCATGAGACGAGGTACAGTCGCACGCGTTGAAGGCCCGGGAACCGTGGGAGGGACCCCGAATGACCGATCGTGTGCCGATTGCTGCGTCTGCGCCTGCCGGCCTGGCCGAGCCCGACGCGACTGAGCCCGCCGCGCCGACAGCCCGCGCCTCCGCAGCACCGCTCTCCCGCCGTGGCGCCCTTGCGGCGCTCGCGGTCGCGGCCCTGCTCGCGGTCGCCGCCCTGCTCGTGGCCGCCGTCCCGACGTCGGCGCGCGCCGCCGCGCCGCCGCCGTCCGCCGCGCCCCTGCCCGCCGCCCCGCCGAAGGTGCTTCCCGGCGACGCCCGCGCCGCCACGGTCGCCCGGACCGCCGCCACCTGGATCGTCGCGGGGCGGCCCGGCGGCGCCACCCGCCGCCTGGCGCGGCGGTTCGAAGCCCGCGCCGTCCTGCCCGAGGCCGGCGCCTACGTCCTGTCGGTTCGCCGCGCCCGCGCCTTCGCGGCGGCGCTCTCCGCCGCCGGACGCTTCACCTACGCCGAGCCGGACGCCCGCGGACGGCCCGCCGCCTTCCCCGCGGATCCGCTCGCCGCCCAGCAGTGGTGGATCCCGACGGTCGTCGACGTCGACGCCGACCCGGCCCCCGTCACGGACGCGAGCCCGGTGCTCGGCGTGGTCGACGAGCAGATCGACCTCTCCCATCCCGAGTTCCAGGGCTCCAACACGACCGCGGACACCGACCTCCCGGTTCTGGACGGCCACGGCACGGCGGTCGCGGCCATCGCCGGCGCCCCGGCCAACGGCGCAGGCATCGTCGGCGTCTGGCCGGGGATGCGCGTCCGCGGCTTCGCCCACGGCGGCTTCGCCGATCAGAAGACGGCCTGCAGCCGCGTGACCGCCGCCGTCCGGCGCGCGATCGCCGCCCGGGTGCGCGTGATCAACATGAGCTACGTCTTCCCGGTCTCGTCGTGCTTCAGCCACCTCCTGGCGACGCAGCTGGCGATCAGCCGCGACATCGTCGCCGTCGCCGCGTCCGGCAACGACCTCGACAAGGGCAACGCGCCCCGGCGTCCGGCGGTCGACCCGCACATCCTCACGGTCGGCGCCTTCGACCGCAACGGCCAGGGCGCCAAGTTCTCCAGCCAGAGCCTCGGCGTGGATCTCTCGGCGCCCGGCGTCGGCATCCTCGTGCCCCAGCCGCTCAACCTCGACGAGAACGGCGACCTCTCGAACGTCGTCGACGGCACGAGCTTCGCGGCGCCGATGGCGTCCGCGGTGGCGACCGAGGTCCGCCAGGTGCGGCCCAGCCTGACGGAGTTCCAGGTCCGCCAGGTCATGCGCGCCGCCGCCGAGCAGCGCGACCTCGGACCGACGGGCTACGACGTTGCCTTCGGCTTCGGCGCGCTCGACCTGCCGAAGGCCCTGCAGGCGCGGCCGCTGATCGACGACCCGCTCGAGCCCAACGACGACGCCGGGTTCGTCACCGGCCGGCTGCTCGGCCGCCCGAGCCCGGCGGTGGCGCCGCCGCGGCGCGGCGCCCGGCGAGTGCTCGCCTTCGTCGATGCGATCGAGGATCCGCTCGACGTCTACCGGGTCACCGTGCCGGCGCGCCGGTCGGCGGTGATCCGCCTGAGCCCCAGGGCGGGCTTCGCCGATCTCGCGCTCTACCGCCGCTCGGCGGAGACCGTCGCCCGATCGAAGGGCCGCATCGCCCGGTCGCGCCGAGGCGGCCAGGCCGCGGACACGCTGAAGGTCGCCAACCGCGGCCGGCGGCCGGTCTCGGTGCTCGCGGTCGTCACGATGCCGCGCAACAGCCCCACCCTCGACGGCGCCTACCGCCTCGAGGTCTCCCGGGCCCGCTACGACCGCCGGGCGCCGCGCGCCGGGTAGGGGC
>CAZEKK010000007.1:7604-24006 GCA_964512905.1 uncultured Solirubrobacteraceae bacterium | reverse complement strand
GCCCTTCGGGCCCAGCATGCCCTCGGGCCGGTTCTCGTTGCGCCAGTGCGACAGCGCGAAGACGGTCATCTTGTAGACGTCCTTCAGCACCGAGTAGCCGCCGCACATGTCGCCGTAGAGCGTGGCGTAGCCGACCGACATCTCGGACTTGTTGCCGGTGGTCAGCACGAGCCACCCGTAGGCGTTCGAGAGGCCCATGAGCAGGTTGCCCCGGATGCGCGCCTGGAGGTTCTCCTCCATCAGGCCGGTGTCCTGGCCGGCCACGGCGGCGGCCAGGGCCTCGCGGTAGGCCTCCATCGTCCGGGCGATGGGGACGTCGAGGCAGCGGACGCCGAGGGCAGCGGCAAGTGCCCGCGCGTCGCCCTGGGTCTCGGGGGATGAGTACGGCGACGGCATCACCACGGTCGTGACGCGCTCCGGTCCGAGCGCGTCGGCGGCGATGCAGGCCACGAGCGCGGAGTCGATCCCGCCCGACAGCCCCAGCACGACGTGGCCGAACCCGTTCTTCTCCACGTAGTCGCGCAGCCCGAGCGTGAGCGCCGCGTAGACCTCGACATCCGGCGCCAGCAGGCCGGGCACCGGCGCCGCGGGGGCGGAGCCGGAGGCCGGAGGCAGCGGGCCGAGGTCGGCGACCACGTCCACCTCGGCCGGCGTGCGGCGCGCCTGGGGCCGGTGGCCGGGGTCGCGCAGCCGGGCCCCGCTTGCCGCCGCCGGGTCGATCTCGCAGATCACGAGGTCCTCTGCGAACTGCGCGCCGCGGGCGACGATCTCGCCGGCGTGATCGATGACGAGGGAGTGGCCGTCGAAGACGAGCTCGTCCTGGCCGCCGACGAGGTTGCAGTACGCCAGCGGCACGAGGCTGTCGCGGGCGCGCTGGCGGAACATCTCCTCGCGCTGGGAGCCCTTGCCCGCGTGGTACGGGGAGGCAGAGAGGTTCAGGACGACGGTCGCGCCGGCCAGTGCCACGTCGGTCAGCGGGGGGCCGGGCTCCCAGATGTCCTCGCAGATCGTCACGCCGATCCGCAGGCCGTCCGCGTCGATCACGCCGCCGCGCCGTCCGGCCTGGAAGTAGCGCTGCTCGTCGAAGACGCCGTAGTTCGGCAGGTAGACCTTGCGGTACAAGCCCCGGACCTCGCCGCCCGCGAGGATCGCGGCGGCGTTGTAGAGGTCCTCGGCGCGCTCGGGCACGCCGACCAGCGCCACGATGTCGCGCGCATCGGCGGCCACGCGCCGCAGCGCGGCCTGTGCCGCGGCCAGGAAGTCCTCGCGCAGGAGCAGGTCCTCCGGCGGGTAGCCGGTGAGGGCCAGTTCGGGGAAGACGACGACCTGGGCGCCCGCCTCCCGGGCCGCCGCGAGGTCGCGGCGGATGAGCGCCTCGTTGCCGGTGAGGTCCCCGACCGTGGGGTTGATCTGGGCGAGCGCGAGGCGCACCGCTACGGGGCCCCCCGGCCAAGCCAGAAGTCCGTGAACGCGGCGAGCTTGGGATCGGCGGGATTCTCCGCGGGCTGGAGGTGGCGCCACGCCGCCGCCACCGCGCCCTCGGTCCCGGGACGGCGTGCGAGGACGACCGCCTGCCCGGCGGCGGCAAGCTGCGGGTCGAACGGCCCGGCGGCCCGGTCGGCGAGGGCCCGCAGCGCCGGCGGCGGCTTGGCGGTCCCGTAGAAGAGGATCACGTTGCCTGCCGCCAGCGCCGTGAGGATCTGGCCGTCGGAGAGCACCGTGCCGTCGCGGGCGATCGGCGCGCGGGCGTGCGGGCCGCTGGTCGGCGGGTTGGAGTTGTACGGCCGGGGCGGGCGGGCGTCGGCGGCGAGCGTGCCGTTCCCCTGGTCCGCGAAGGCCAGGCCGGGGCCGGCGGTCTCCGAGAACGTCGCCTTGTCGCGGGCGTTGAAGAACAGCAGGATCCCGACGACGCCGACGGCAGCGATCAGGAACGCGAGGCCGAACGAGAGAACCCTGCGCATCGCGGGCGTCCGGCGGGCGCTACGCGGTCCCGGCCGGGTCGCCGCGGTGGGCGCCACGCACCGCCGGACGGGCGCGCGGCATCTCGAAGCCGAGCGGCGGCCGTGCGTGGGGGTCGTGGCCGTGGGCCTCGAGGCCCGCCGCGAGCGCAAGCTCGTCGATCGCCTGGCCGAGATCGTGGGCGACGTCCTCGAGGTCGGGCATCGCGTCGAAGTCGCCGAGCAGCCCGAAGTTCAGCCGCCCGGCGTAGCTCATGATCGCGATGCCGAGGGCCTGGCGCTCGGCCAGCGGCACCTGCGGGTAGATGGCCTCGAGGCGGCGCCCGAGCACGTACAGCGGGATCTGCGGACCCGGCACGTTCGTCACGACGAGGTTGAAGAACCGCTGCTGCGGGGTCAAGCGGGAGGCCTGGGCCATGATCGTGGGCGGCGCGAAGTCCGACAGCGAGGTGATCACGTCGGCGCCGACGGCCTGCCCGGACTCCTTGAGCTCGGCCATGGCCGCGCTGACGATGCCGAACGCCTGCACCGGATCCTCGACGCCGACGGGCAGCGGCGCCCACATCGCCGCCACCTTGTTGCCCAGCGCGCCGCGCTCGACGTCGGCGCGGACCGAGACGGGCACCATCGCCTTGAGCTGCAGCCCGGCGGTGTCGACCCCGCGGCGCTCGCGCAGGAACCGGCCCACGGCGAGCGACACTGCGGCCAGCACGACGTCGTTGACCGTTCCCCCGAGCTCGTTCTTGATCGCCTTGAACTGC
This sequence comes from uncultured Solirubrobacteraceae bacterium, assembly GCA_964512905.1. Lineage (GTDB taxonomy): Bacteria > Actinomycetota > Thermoleophilia > Solirubrobacterales > Solirubrobacteraceae > CANJIV01. The sequence continues at coordinate 21,287 of CAZEKK010000007.1, read as the reverse complement.
TGCAGGTCGCCCTCGACCCAGGTGAACCGCCGGTGCGGGCCGATCGGGACGTTCAGCGGGCTGTCCGGCGCGGCCCCGGCAATGCCGGCCCAGGCGAAGGCGCCGACGCCGGCGAGTTCGTCGCGGGCGCGACCGATGACCCGCCGCGGGCCGCGCAACGCGGCGCGCACGCCCCGCGCGACCTCGCCGGGAAGCGTCGAGCGTTCGAGGAGGGCGTCGGCGAGCAGCTGGGCGTCGCTGGGCATCGGCCTCGGAATCCACGGCCGCTCCGGCGGGGGCGTCGGCGCCGGATCCGGCGAGGTGTCGAAGAGCACGGTCGTGATGTCGACGCCCGAGATGCCGTCAACGAGGCAGTGGTGCGTCTTCGCGATCACCGCGAAGCGGTCGCCGGCCAGCTTGTCGACCAGCCAGATCTCCCACAGCGGCTTGTCGCGATCGAGCGCCTGGGCGAACACGCGTCCGGCCAGGCGCTTGAGCTCCTCGTCGCTGCCCGGACGGGGGAGCGAAGTGTGGCGGACGTGATAGCTGGCGTTGAAGTGCGGGTCGTCGGTCCAGACGGGCCGGCCCTGCCCGAACGGCACGAACGCCAGCCGCTGGCGGTAGCGGGGGACGAGGTGCAGGCGGCCCTCCACCTGGTGCACGAACTCGTCGTAGCCCGGCGCCGAGCCCTCGAAGACGAGCACCGATCCGACGTGCATGTGTGCGGCGTTTCGCTCCAGGTGCAGGAACGACGCGTCGAGGCCGGTGAGCCGATCGGGATTCGCCACGGAGCGATTGTCGCGCACTTGCGCGCGGGGAGGCAATCAGGCCCGGCGGGCAGAGGGTTTGACAAACCTTGAACAGTCTGTGTAAGGTGGTCTCAACAGGCGACCCGCCGACCCATGGAGACCACGATGGACCTGAGCCGCCCCGACACCTTCGAAGCCGCCTACGCCGAGCACGCCCGCGGCGTCTACGGCGCCGCGTACCGGATCCTCAACAACGCCGCCCAGGCCCAGGACGTGACCCAGGACGTCTTCCTGCGCGTGTGGCGCAACCCCGGGCGTTTCGATGCCCGCCGGGGCGAGCTGGGCAGCTACCTGCGCCTCATGGCTCGCAGCCGGGCCCTCGACCTGTGGCGCGAGGGCCAGGCGGCCGGACGGGCGAGCGATCGACTCAAGCTGGTCGTCGCCGGCGACGAGGGGCGGATCGACGACCAGCCGTCGGCCGCCGCCGAGCGCCACGACGAGCGGGCGGTCGTGCGCGACGCCCTGCGCGGACTCCCGCCGGCCCAGCGCGAGGCGCTCGTCCTGGCCTACTGGGGCGGGCTGACCGCCGACCAGATCGCCCGGCGCGCCAACGTGCCGCTGGGCACCGCCAAGAGCCGCATCAGGCTCGGGCTCGCGAAGCTGCGGGAGCAGTGCGGGCCGGCGCTCGACGTCGCTGCCTGACCCGCCGGCGGCCCGCCGCGCACTGCCACCGATGTGGGGGTGTGCACACATCCGAGCGCCGCGTTCGCTACCCTGCGAACAGTTGTTCGACTAGCCGAGCCGCTCCTGCACGATGCGGGAGCGGACGGGGGACCCACTGCCGGACCGACACCAACGGTCCGGATGGGGCGAATCGGCCGCTGCTGCGGCCGTAGCGCCTCGCCGCGGTGCGCCACAAGCGCGCCGCCGTGAGCCGCGAGCCCGACAGCTAACCCCGTAGGCGCTCACGTCGACGAGACATAGGAGGACCTCTCGTGAGGCCGCAATCCACCCTGCGCCCGGCGCGCGCTGCCGCCGTGGCCGCGCTCGCCGCCGTCGGCACCGCCGCGGCTCCCCAGGCCGCCGCCCGGGCCGCCGCGCCGGCCACGACCGCCGTCCCGGCCCCCGTCGTGCGCATCGCGATCGCCGACGCCACGCTGCGCCACGGCGACCGCGTGACCGTCGCCGGCCGGACCACGGCCCGCCAGCGCGGCCGCGTCGTCGCATTGGAGTTCCGGTCCAGCGGGCGCCGATGGCGACCCCTGGCCACCGCCACCGTCCGCGCCGACGGGCGCTTCCGCTTCACCATCCAGGCCAGCCGCTCGGGCACGCTGCGCGCCGTCCTGCGCGCCCCGGCCGCTGCGCAGGCGGCTCCGGGCGGGCGCACGGCGATCCGCAGCCGCGGCCGCGGGATCTCGGTGTCCGCTGCCGTGCTCGGCGCCGACCGCGACGTCGACGTGCGGCGCGATCAGCGCGCCACGCTGCGCGGCGTCCTCGCACCCCGGGCGCGCGGCCGCGTCGTGACGCTCGAGCGCCGCGTGGGCGGCGACTGGCGCCGCGTCGCCCGGGCGACGACGGACCGCCGTGGCGCCTTCCGGTTCCGGTTCACGCCGACCACGGCGGGCAGCTGGCCCCTGCGGGTGCGCTTTCGCGGTGACCGCGCCAACGCGGGCACGGTGCGCCGCGTCGGCCGCCTGAACTCCTACCGGCGCAGCTTCGCGTCGTGGTACTGGCTGTACGGCAGCGCGGTCGCCTGCGGCGGCACGCTCGGCTACAACGAGATGGGCGTCGCCCACAAGTGGCTGCCGTGCGGCACGATGCTCACGATCCGCTACCGCGGTCGCACGGCCCGCGCCAAGGTCATCGACCGCGGCCCGTACGTCGGCGGGCGCGAGTTCGACCTCGCCGGCGCAGTCGCCCGCAAGCTCGGGTTCAACGGCATCGGCACCATCGAAGTCACCCGCTGAGCCGCCGACGCGCGCAGCCAGCACGCCACACGCGGGCGCCCCTCGGGGCGCCCGCACTCGTTCTGGACCACGAGGGCGAGCCGCCGGATCCGGCCCGCGAGCGTTCGCCGCTCCGCCGCGTAGCCTGAGGCGATGCGCACGATCGCGCACGTCGACCTCGACGCGTTCTACGTCTCCGTCGAACTCCAGCGGCGCCCGGATCTGCGCGGCCGGCCCGTGGTGGTGTCCGGCCGCGGCCCCCGTGCCGTCGTGACCACGGCGAGCTACGAGGCGCGGCGCTTCGGCGTCGGCTCGGCGATGCCGACCGCCCAGGCGCGACGGCTGTGCCCGCAGGCCGTGGTGATTCCGCCCGACTTTGCTGCCTACCGGGCGGTGTCGGGCACGGTCATGGACCTCGTGCGCGGGGCGGCCGATGCCGTTGAGGTGGCAGGGCTGGACGAGGCCTACCTCGACCTGACCGGCCGGGTCGCCCCGCACGCGGCGATGCGGCGGCTGATCGCGGAGATCCGCGCGGCGACCGGCCTGGGCTGCTCGGTGGGGATCGGCCCGAACAAGCTGGTCGCGAAGGTCGCTTCCGACGCCGAGAAGCCGCTCGGCTTCGTCGTGCTGAGCCAGGACCAGGCGTGCGCGCGGTTCGGCGGCGCGCCGGTGACGCTCGTGCCCGGCATCGGCGGCAAGACCGCCGCCGCGCTGGCCGCGCTGGGCATCGAGACGCTTGCGGGCCTCGCGGCGGCGCCGCCTGCGAGCCTGGCCGAGCGGTTCGGCCCGCGGCTGGGCCCCTGGCTGGCCGACCGGGCGCGGTTCGTGGACGACAGCCCGGTGCAGCCGGTCCGGATCGCCGTTTCCGAGTCGCGCGAGCGGACCTTCGATGCCGACATCAGCGATCGCGCCGAACTCGAGCGCATCGTGGCCGGGCTGGCCGGCGACCTCGCCGGGGCGCTGGCCGCCGAGGGACGGGCGGGACGGACCGTGGGCATCAAGGTCCGCCTCGACGACTTCTCCACCTTCACCCGAGCCAAGACGCTGCCCGAGCCCGTCCGCGACGGGCCGGCCCTCGCCGGCCTGGCCGTCGGCCTGCTGCGCGACTTCGCACCGGCCCGGCCGGTCCGGCTGCTCGGCGTCCGCGTCGCGGGCTTCGATGCGGCGCGCAGCGACGCCGGCCAGCTCGAACTGCCGGTCTAGTGCCGCCTCAGTAGAGCGCGGTGGCCAGCCGCCGGCGGTACTCCCGCGCCAGCGGATGGTCGACGCCGAGGTCGTCCAGGACGCCGACGACGACGCGGCGCACGTCGTCCTTGGCGCCGTCGGCGCCGGAAAGGGCGTCGAGGAGCAGATCGAGGCCGCGCTCGACGGCGCCGTCATCCAGCGCTTCGAACGCCGCGCCGACGTCGGGATCCTCCGCCTGCTCGAGGCGGATCCGCGCGGCGAGCGCCTCGGCGGCGAAGTTGCCAGCGATCGGGTCGGCCAGGGCGAGCGCTGCGTCGGCCTCGCCGCGGCCGTGCAGGATCCGCGCCAAGGCGACGGCGGCATCCGTGCGCGCGGGCTCGAGCTCGAGCGCCCGGCGCAGCGACGCCTCGTCGCCGGCCTCGATCAGGCCGTCGACCTCCGAGGGCACGAGCGCGTCGAAGAACTGCTCGATGACCGCCGGCGGCTGCACACCCACGAACTCCTCGACGACCGTGCCGCCTTGGAAGGCCTTGACCGCCGGAATGCCCTGGATACCGAAGGCTTGCGCGAGCCGCGGATTCGCGTCGGTGTCCACCTTGGCGAGGACGACCTGATCCGCCCGCTGTGCCTCCGCGCGTTCGAGCAGGGGTCCGAGCTGGCGGCAGGGCGCACACCACTCGGCCCAGAAGTCGACGACCACCGGAATGGTCCGCGAGCGCTCCAAGACCTCGGTGTCGAAGGTCTCCTCGGTCACGTCGATCGCCATGCCCACAGAGTACGGAATGGCAGGTTTGCGCCGCAGGCGGCCCAGTGCGATAGGACTCGCAGGGTGAGCAACCGCGCCGCGCACCCGCCTGCCGGCGACGTGGCCGTGGCCAGCGGGTCCGTGACGCTTGCCGCGACCGGGACGGGCGCCGGGACGCCCGTCGTGCTGCTGCACGGGCTGACGGCGACGCGCCGCTACGTCGTGATGGGCTCGCGCGCCCTCGAGCGCGGCGGGCACAGGGTGATCGGCTACGACGCCCGCGGCCACGGAGCCTCCACGCCCGCCCCGGACGCCGCGGCCTACGGTTACGACGACCTCGCGGGCGACCTCGGCACGGTCCTCGACACGTTCGGACTCGAGGCCGCCGTGCTCGCCGGGGCGTCGATGGGCGCGCACACCGCCGTGCGGTTCGCGCTGGACCACCCCGGGCGCGTCAGCGGGCTGTGCCTGATCACGCCGGCGTTCGATCCCCAGGCGCCGGCGGACGCGGCCCGCCTGGACCACTGGGACGCGCTCGCGACCGGGCTGCGGGACGGCGGCGTCGACGGGTTCGTCGCCGCCTCTGACCTGGCAGCGCTGCCCGAGCGCTGGCGGGCAACCGCCGAGGGGGTGCTGCGGCAGCGCCTGGCGCTCCACGAGCACCCGGGGGCGGTTGCCGATGCGCTCTCGGCGGTGCCGCGGTCCCGACCGTTCGAGACCTATGCCGATCTCACCGGGATCTCCGTCCCGGCGGTGGTGGTGGCGAGCCGCGACGAGGCGGACCCGGCCCACCCGCTGGCCGTCGGGGAGGCCTGGGCCGCTGCGATCCCGGGCGCGGCGCTTCGCACCGAGGCCCGCGGGGCCTCGCCGCTCGCGTGGCAGGGCGGCCAGCTGTCGCGCGTCATCGCCGAGGTGGCGGCGCCGTGAGCTCTCGCCGATCGCCCGCGAGCCGGCGCGCCGCAAGCGCAGCGCCCGGCCCCGTGCCGCGGCCCGCCCTCGCCGCGCTCGCGATCGCGGCGGACCCCGACGCCTGGGCCGCGGCAGGCTTCGACGTCGCCGGCGGGCGCTGCCGGATCGGCCGCGTCGACTTCGACCTGGCGGGATCGGGAGCGGGGGAGGGGCTGCTCGGCTGGTCGTTTCGGGGCGCCGCCGTGGCGGGCGACATCGACGGCATCTCCACCCGGACGACCGTGGGCCCGGCCCCGGCGCCCGCGCCGGTGCACCCGAACACCGCCGCGGTGCTCGACCACGTCGTTGCCGTCACCCCGGACTTCGACCGCACGGTCGCCGCGGCGCAGCGTGCCGGCCTGCCGCTGCGGCGCATCCGGGAGGCGGGCGGGGATCAGCCGGTCCGCCAGGGCTTCCTGCTCATGGGGGACTGCATCCTCGAGGTGGCCGGGCCGATGCCCGCGCCCGGGGACGGCCCGGCCGCGCTGTGGGGCCTCGTGGTCGTGGTCGCCGATCTCGCCGCCGCCGCCCAGTGCCTGGGGGCCGCCCTCGGGACGCCGCGTGATGCGGTGCAGCCCGGGCGGCAGATCGCGACGGTCCGCCCGGAGGCCGGGCTGGGCACGGCGGTGGCGCTGATGACGCCGCGCCCGGGCCGCACCCCCGCGCCCGTCATGCTGTGAGGAACGCCATGCTCCGTGCCTACCGCTCCACCGGCGCCGATCCTCCGTTCGGCGATCCGCTTCCCTATCACGGGGTGGCAATGGAGGGCTACTTCTGGCGCTTCACGGACGTGGCCGCCGGACGCGTGGTCGTAGCGCTCATCGGCATCAACCGCGCCGCCGACGGCACCTGGGCCACCATCGGGCTGGCCGGGCACCCCGAGTCGTTCCTCCACGACGTCGCCTGGCCCGAGGCATCCGCCGATCCCGACCGGCTTGGCGCCTTCGCCGGACCGGCCTTCCACGGCGACGCGGATCGCGTGACGGTCGATCTCGGCCCCGACTCCCGTCTGGACGTCCGCATCCGCGACGCCGTGGCCTGGACCCGGCGGACCTTTGGCGGGTCGAGCGTCTTCCACGCCGTTCCGGCCTTGAACCAGTACTGGCATCCTCATGTGCTCGGCGCCCGGGTCGACGGGACCGCCGTGCTCGCCGGGCAGGAGGTGGTGCTCGACGGCGCCACCGCGTACGCGGAGAAGAATTGGGGCCGCGGCGGGTTCCCGCCGTCCTGGTGGTGGGGGCAGGCGCATGGATTCGACCGCGACGACGTCTGCGTCGCCTTCGCCGGCGGCGAGGTCGTCGCCGGCCCGCTGCACCGCGAGATCACGGCGATCGTCGTGCGGATCGGCGACCGGGTCGTGCGCATCGGCGATCCGCTCGTGTCCCCGGTGCGCGCGGCGGTCACGGACACGTCGTGGTCGCTGAGGGGCCGCGGGCCGGTGTGGGGCGTCGAGATCGAGGGGGAGGCCGACCTCGCCGACGGCCACGTGCTCCCCGTGCCGCTGCCCTCCGAGCGCCGCAACGTGCCGGGGGCCATCGAGCACCTCGGCGGGGTGATGCGCGTGGTCCTGCGCCGTCGAGGAAGGGTGGTCTACGCCGGCGAGTCGCGCCTGGCCGGCCTCGAACACGGCGGGCGGGCGCGAGCCGAAGCCGAGGCGGCGCGACGGGCGCGGGCCGGCGGCGCGGCGGTGACCTCGTCGGCGCAGGGACCCGTTTCAGCGTGAGACGGGCGGCCGGGACGGCGCCGCGGACGCGCCATGTCCGACCGCCCGGCCTTCCGAAACGGGTTCAAGAGGTCAGGCGGCATGGGGGAGGCCGTCGCGGCGCGGCAACGGGATCACCGGCGCGAGGTCGTCCTCCCAGTCGGGCCAGCCGAGGATCTCCAAGCCGAATCCGCAGTCGCAGACGAGCGTCGCGAGTTCATCGGCCGACGCGGCCCGAGCCTCGGACTCGGCACCGCAGGCCGGATCGGAGCAGACGAGGCGCGCGACGAACATGACGTCATGGTCGCTGCCGGACCGGACGGACTGACGCGGCGCGCCCCGGCGGCGCCGAACGGCGACGATGCTGGCAGGATTGCGGCCATGCCCACGACCCGTTCGCGAGCACCGCTCCTCGCTGCCGGCGCAGCCGCCGCCCTGGCGGCCGGCGCCGCGGCCCTTCCGGCGGCACCAGCGGTCGCAGCCGCCAGCCCGGCGCGGTTCACGTACGACGTCCCGCTCGACCCCGCGAGTCCGTGGCCGAAGTTCCGCCGCACCTCGCGGCAGGAGGGCCGCAGCCCCCTGGCGCCGCGGCGCAGCGGGGGCGCACGCTGGACGTTCCGGACGGGACTGGGGATCTTCAGTTCGCCCGTCATCAGCGGCGACGGCACTGTCTACATCGGCTCGGCCGACACGCGCTTCTACGCGATCCGCGCCGACGGCCGGCTGCGGTGGTCGGCCGGGACGGGCGAGATCATCGACTCGGCGGCGCTGCTCGACGATCGCGGCCGCGTCTACGTCGGCTCGGGCGACGGGCACCTCTACGCGTTCAACGCGCGCACGGGCCGGCGCATCTGGCGGTTCGCCGCCCAGCCGCCGTCGCAGACCGGCGCGTTCATCCGCTGGTTCGAGGGCAACGTCGCGATCGACCAGGACGGCACGCTGATCGCTCCGAACGACAACTTCCGCACCTACGCGCTGGACCGCAGCACCCGCCGCGTCAAGTGGGCCTTCCGCACACTCGATCAGACGTGGTCGCTGCCCGCCGTCGACGTCCCGCGCCGCCGGGTCGTGCTCGGGAACAACTTCTTCTTCGCCGGGGCGAAGAACACCTTCGCCCTGAACGCGGACACCGGAGCGACCGAATGGGACGCCCACGCCGCGGGCGCGGTCGTCGCCAGCCCGCTGCTGCGTCGCGACGGGACGGCGATCGTCGGAGCCTTCGACGGGTTCGCGCGCGCCTACGACGGCGCCGGGCGAGTCCACTGGGCGTTCCCCACCCGCGACCACATCTACGCCAGCGCGGCCGAGCAGCCCGACGGGACGATCGTGCAGGCGTCCGCCGACGGCAGCGTCTACGGCGTCGATCCGGCGACCGGGCGCCAGCGCTGGCAGTTCGACACCCTCAATCCGATTCGCAGTTCGCCCGCCGTCGACGCCCGCGGAAACGTGTACGTCGGCTCGGGCGACGGGCGGCTGATCGTCCTGAACCGCACCGGGACCCTGCGCTGGGCGCTGCGCCTCGCCCGGCCCCCGCGCGGCACGCTCAACTCGTCGCCGGCGCTCGGGCGCGACGCCGTCGTGATCGCCGATTCCAACGGCGACGTCCACAGCGTCCCGTACGACTGGTGCCTGCGCCCGGCCGGGCGCCGGGCCGGCGGCTGCGAGATGGGCCCCCGCAACCCGCTGCCGTCCGGCGCACACGTCTTCTACACCACGCCCTTCGGCATCACGTCGACGCGCGCGCCGACGGCGATCGACGGCAACCAGCCGCTGGCGTTCAGCCTGGCGGTGCGCACCGGCGGCCGGACGCGGCTCGCGGTCGTCGATCCCGCACGACTGCGGGTCACGGCCTCGCCGCCGGCTGCGCTGCGCGTGGTGGCGGGCGGCGACCGGCGGTCGGTCATCGTCGTGCCCCGCACCCGCTATGCCGCACGCGGAGGCCGCGTGACGCTGACCGTGCGGGGCGACTACCTCGTGGGGATGAAGCGGTCCGGCCTGGCCTTCACCGGCGGCCGGCGGGGAGGGAGCTTCGCCGACCGGTTCACGTTCAAGCTGAATCCGCCGCGGACGGGGAGTGCCCTCCCGCTGCCGGTGCCGGCGGCGCCGGGCCGGCCGAACGGCGTCTGGGAGTACCGCCGCGTGGCGCTGTCGCTGCCGGACCTGCTGCCGAGCTACAACCAGATCGGCTTCGACCGGCTGCGGTTCCTCATCGGGACGGTCGAGCGCTCGCCGCAGGGCGCCGTCGTGTGGATGGTCGGCGGGACGGCCGGCCCGGGCGGACGGACCGTGGCCGACCCGGCGGCGAAGTGGATGGTGCCGTTCGTCGCGCGCTTCGACCGCGGGCTGCTGACGCTCGAGAACGCGGCAGGCGCCACGTTCGAGCTCAACGGCTTCGAGAACGAGGCCGGCTTCTGGCGGATCGCCGCGCGCGTGGACCGCCGCGGCGCGGCGATCGGCACGTCGGGCACAGCGCTGTCGGTCGACTGCGCCAAGATCGGGTTCTACGGCCAGGCGCTCGAGGATCTCGGCGTCTGCGCCCCGGGCCGCCCGATGCAGATCTACGGCGGGGCCGAGCTGCGGGTGCCGGGATCCGGCGTCCAGCGGGCGCCGGCAGGCGTCGGCACCGTGCGGTTCGCGCGCGCGGGCGACCGCATCGCCGCCGTTCTGACCGGATCGCGCCTGCGACCGGACCGCCAGAACCTCAGCCTGCTGCTGCTCGACGCCCGCACCGGCCGCCCGCTGGGCGCCGACTACAGCTACGGCACCCAGCGCACGGCCAACGCCGACGGCACCGCGGCGACGGTCAGCGTCCCCCTGCCCGCCGGCGCACGACCGGCGGCGGTCCGGGCCTACCTCATGGCCGACGCCTACCCGGCCGCACGGGGCACGGTCGCCCTGGGCGGATGAGCGGCCCCACGTTGACGCGTGCGCCCCGGCGCGCCAGCATCGCTGCGATGACGCGTCGCCTCGCACCCCTCCTGGCCGCCTCGGCGGCTCTGCTCCTCGCCGCGCCCGCCGCGTTCGCGGGCGCGGGATCGGGATCGTCGGGGTTCGGCGGCGGGGGGGGCGGGGGCGGCTTGGGCGGCGGGGGCGGGGGGTCGTCGGGCTTCGGCGGCGGCTCCGGCGGGAGCGGGAGCTTCGTCGGGTTCCTGATCGTCGTCGTGATCATCGTGCTCGTCGTCGGACTGACCCAGGTCGGGGCGTTCATCACCGCGCGCAAGCTGGATCGCAAGCGCCGGGAGCGCGACGCGCGGGTGCGGACCGCCGCGGCCGAGGCCGCCGAGGACGACGCCTACTTCGCCTCCGAATCGCTCGTCCCCGCGGCCGCGGCCCTGTTCGTCGCCTGCCAGGAGGCCTGGGACCGGCGCGACCGGGAGGCGCTGGCCCGGCTGGTCGGCTCCGACCTGCTCGCCGAGTGGCGGCTGCGGCTCGACGACTTCGACCGCAAGGGCTGGCACAACACCGTCCAGGTGCGCGGCACGCCCGCCGTCCAGTACATGGGCATCACGAACCGCGACGACGACAGCGAGGACCGCGCCGTGGTTCGGATCGAGGCCGTGATGCGCGACGTCGTCGTGACGGACACCGGCGCGACGATGTTCCGCGACGGCGCGAAGTCCGAGGTCGTGACCGTGGCGGAGTACTGGACCCTTGCCCGCAGTGGCGATGGCTGGATGGTGGTCTCGATCGAGACCGACAGCGAGGGCCGGCACCACCTCGATGCGCCAATCGTCGCCTCGCCCTGGAGCGATACCGAGCGACTGCGCGACGACGCGTACGTCGAGCAGGCTGCCGCGGAGGCGCTGCCTGCCGGTGCGAGCCCCGGCGAGTACGTCGACGTCGACTTCGCCGGCGACGCGCGGGCCGCGGCGAACGACCTGTCGCTCGTCGATGGGCGGTTCGCGCCCGCCGTGCTCGAGGCCGCGGCCCGCCGGGCCGTGGCCGCGTGGGCCGAGGCGGTCGACGGCGAGGACGCGCCGCTGGCCGCCATCGCGACCGAGGAGGCGATGCGCGACCTGCTCTATCCCGGCGACGGCAGCGAGCAGACCCGCCTCGTCGTGCGCGGCCCGCGCGTGGAGGCGGTCCGGATCGTGGCCCTCGACGCCAACGCGCAGCCACCCGAGATGACCATCGAGGCCGACGTGCGCGGGCGCCGTTACATCGAGAACCGCGACACCGTCGCCCTGATCTCCGGCAGCCGCGACCGCGAGACGACCTTCACCGAGCGCTGGGTCCTCGGACTCGACGGCGCCGACGCCACGCCCTGGCGCGTGCGGCGTGCCGCGACCGTGCGCGCCTGAGAACCCTCCTCGCAATTCCAGATGACGAACGATCTGGCCGGGACGGGCATCGGGCGACTACGGACGCGAAACCGCGGGGTTCCTCGACGCGCGCGGGGCGGGCGTCTGGCAAGCTCCGATGTCATGTCTTCCCTCTCGTCTCGCCTCAGCTCGCGCCGCTCGGCGGCGCCCCGACCCATCGTCGGCCGCGTGGTCGCCATCACCGGCGGCGCCCGCGGCCTCGGGCTCGCCACCGCCCGCGCGCTCGCCGGCCGCGGCGCCCGCGTCGCCATCGGCGACCTCGACGGCGACCTCGCCCAGGCCGAGGCCGCCGCGCTGCCGGGCGCCGGGCCGCATCTCGGCGCTGCGCTCGACGTCACCGACTCGAGCCAGTTCACGGCCTTCCTGGACGCCGCCGAGGCAGCACTCGGACCCGTCGACGTCCTCGTCAACAACGCCGGGATCATGGTCGTCGAGCCGTTCATCGACGAGGATCCGGCGCTGACCCGCCGCGAGGTCGAGATCAACGTCCTGGCGCTCATCAACGGGACGCAGATCGCGCTGAAGCGGATGGTGCCCCGCCGGCGGGGCCACATCGTGAACATCGCCTCCGCCGCCGGAAAGACCGGACTGGCCGGCGAAGCGACCTACTGCGCCACCAAGCACGCGGTCGTCGGCTTCGACGAGTCGCTGCGGGTCGAGTTCAAGGGCAGCGGGGTGGACATCACCACCGTCATGCCCGGGCTGGCGAACACCGAACTGGCCGCCGGCATGCAGGCGGGCCGCGGCGTCGCGCTGGTGGAGCCCGAGGAGGTCGCCGAGGCGATCGTGGGCGCGCTCGAGCGCGGCACCCCCGAGGTGTTCGTTCCGGCGAAGATCGGCCCGCTGCTGAGGATGCAGGCGATCATGCCGCGGCGGCTGCGGGACCTGGTGGCCAAGGGCTTCCAGACCGACAGGATCGCCACGAACGTCGACCGCGCCGCGCGAGCGGCCTACCACGAGCGGGCGGCGCGCAAGCTCGCGGTCGAGGGCGGCGGCGAGGAGCAGCCCGCATCCGAGCAGCAGCCGGCGACGCCCGTCGAGGCGTAGCCCGGCCAGGAGAAGGTCAGGCGCAGCCCTCGACGCCGCCGGGGCCGGCGGCGCGCCCCGCGCGCATCGTGCGCACGATCCCGCCCGCGTCCGTGATGAAGCGGACGCGGTTCGGGTCGTCCGCGCCCGAGGGCACGAACGTCAGCGACTCGCCTTCGCCCGAGGTGTTCGGCTCGCTCTGAATCGCGGCCCCGTAGGTCGAGCGGACCTTGTCGGCGGTGTCGCCCACCTTCACGCCGCTGAGCGTGGTGACGGTGTCTTTCGTGATCTCGAAGCCGGCAACGGCGCCGTCGGCGGTGAACACCTCGACGCCGTCCGGGCCCCCGGCCGGGGCGTAGGCCTTGCAGCCCGCGCCGGACGACGACTCGTCGAGCGTCGTCCCTGCTGCCGACGCGGCGGCGTCGAGACTCATGCCGACCTGGATGGGGCCGAAGGCCGAGGTCGACAGCCGCCCCGCCGCGAGCTGCGGGGAGAGCGGCGCGGGCGGGCGGTCGGGGGCCGTCGTGGTCGTGCGCGGGGCAGTGGCCGTGCGGGGGGGCGTGGTCGCCTCGGTCACGACGGGCTGGGTCGACGGCGTGGCGACGTCCTCGTCGGAGCGCAGCAGCAGGGCGAGACCGGCGACCAGCGCCAGCACCAGGATGCCGAGGCCGGCGCCGCTCAGGAACCACAGCACGCGCCGCGGGCGGGCCGGCGCCGCCTCGTCCGCGTAGGTGAACTCGGGCGGCGGCGGGGCCGCGGGCCGACGGGGAGCGGCGGGCGGCGCCGGCGCGCGCGGCGAGCCGGCGCCGCCGGCGGTCGTCGCCGGGCGGACCGCGGTGACGGGGTCCGCCCCGGCGGCAGCCGCCGCCCGGGGCGGTGCCGGCGGGGCCTTGGCGGGCACGGCCACGGTCGGCGCGTCGGACGCCGCGTCGGGATTCGGGAGCGGCGGTGCGGCGGCCGCCGGGGGCGCAGGCGCCGGGGCGGGGGCCGGGGCCTCGGGCGCGACGGGGGGCGCCTCGCGCTCGATCGGCTCGGCGGCGGGCGCCGCCTCGGCCTCCGCCGCCTCGTGCTCCTGGGACGG
>CAZEKK010000007.1:4008-7504 GCA_964512905.1 uncultured Solirubrobacteraceae bacterium | reverse complement strand
TCCGCCTCGACCGCCTCGTGCTCCTGGGACGGTGCCTCCGCCTCGACCGCCTCGTACTCCTCCGACGGCGGATCGACGGGCGGGCGGTAGACCGGCTGGACCGGCGGCGGCCGGAAGGAGTCGTCGAGCGGCGGGCCGGCCGGCGGCGGCACGCCTATCGACGGCGGGGGGGCGTCGGAGTCGGGTCCGTCGCCGGCTGGCGGGGGTGCGCTCACCGCGTGAAGGCTACGGGGCCGCCCGTCGCATCGCCCGCCGGACCGACGGCAGGCACCGCGCCACTGCTCAGGTCCGGGGAGTGCTGGACTCCCAGCCGGGTGTACTAGCCTCAGGGCACGCACCCCGACCGAGGATGGAACGTCCGCACATGGCCGTCACCGAGCAGCTCAACGTCCGCGACACCCTCTACATCGGCGGCGCCTGGGTCGCGCCGGACGGGGGCGGGACGATCGACGTCGTCAATCCCGCCACCGAAGCGGTCATCGGCACGATCCCCGAGGGGACGCCGGCAGACGTCGACCGGGCCGTGGCGGCGGCGGTCGACGCGTTCGAGGCATGGGCGGCTACGCCGCGCGAGCAGCGCATCGAACTGTGCGCCGCGATCGGCGCCGAACTGCAGGCCCGCAACGCCGAGCTAGGCGCGCTGCTCGCCCAGGAGCTCGGCATGCCGCTGAAGCTGTCCCAGGCGATCCAGGCCGGCCTGCCCGCCCGGAACTTCTCCGCGATCCCGCAGATGGCCGGCGACGTGGAGTGGGAGCGCGAGGAAGCGAACTCCCTGATCGTCCGCGAGCCGATCGGGGTCGTCGGCGCCATCACGCCGTGGAACTACCCGCTGAACCAGATCGCCCTGAAGGTGGCGCCGGCCTTGGCGGCAGGCTGCACCGTGGTCCTGAAGCCCAGCGAGGTCGTCCCGCTCAACGCCTTCGTGCTCGCCGAGATCATCGATGCCGTCGGCGTGCCCGCCGGCGTCTTCAACCTCGTCACGGGCTACGGGCCCGTGGTTGGCGAGGCGATCGCCGGGCATCCGGGCGTCGACATGGTCTCGTTCACGGGCTCCACCCGGGCTGGCAAGCGGGTCAGCGAGGTCGCCGCGGCCACCGTGAAGCCGGTCGCGCTTGAACTCGGCGGGAAGTCGGCCAACGTGATCCTCGACGACGCCGACTTGGCGAAGGCCGTGCCTGCCGGGGTCACGAACTGCTACCTGAACTCCGGCCAGACCTGCAGCGCCCTGACGCGAATGCTCGTTCCCCGCTCCCGCCTCGAGGACGCCGAGCGCCTCGCGGCCGAGGCAGCCGAGTCGTTCACGCCTGGCGACCCGTTCGACGAGTCCACGCGGCTGGGGCCGCTGGTCTCCAAAGTGCAGCACGAGCGCGTGCGCGGGTACATCGAGCAGGGGATTGACGAGGGCGCCCGCATCGTCACCGGGGGCGCCGAAGCCCCCCAGGGCCTCGACCGCGGCTACTTCGTGCGCCCGACGGTCTTCTCGGACGTCCGCAACGACATGACGATCGCCCAGGAGGAGATCTTCGGGCCGGTGCTGTCGATCATCCCGTACGACGACGAGGACGAGGCCGTGCGCATCGCCAACGACTCCGCGTATGGGCTGTCCGGCGCGGTCTGGTCCGGCGACCGGGAGCGGGCTGAGCGCGTGGCCCGACGCCTGCGGACCGGCCAGGTCGACATCAACGGCGGCGCCTACAACTACGCCGCGCCCTTCGGCGGCTACAAGCAGTCCGGCCACGGGCGCGAAGGCGGGCACTGGGGCATCGAGGAGTACCTCGCCGTCAAGGCCATGCAGCGGTAGCCGCGCGACCGTCGGCCGTTTCGCCCGTGGCAGGATGGGCGGATGACCGCACGCCCCGAGGACGCCGAGCTGCTGCGCGTCGTCGACGCGTCCGGCGCGCCACGCGGCCTCAAGCGCCGTGGTGCGGTCCACCGCGACGGGGACTGGCACCGCGTCTTCCATTGCTGGGTCGCCGGCGTGGGGGAGGACGGACCCTTCGTCCTCTTGCAGCGGCGCAGCGCCGGCAAGGACGTCAATCCGGGCCGCTGGGACGTGTCCTGCGCCGGTCACCTTGCGGCGGGCGAGGGCGATGCCGACGGCGTGCGCGAGCTGGCCGAGGAGCTGGGCGTGGCCGCGAGATACGGCGACCTCGTGCGCCTGGGCGTCGTCACCGAAGATGCCGTCGCCCCGGGCATCGTCGACCGCGAAGTGTGCGCGACCTACCTGTGGCGTTCGAACGCCGCATTGGACACGTACCGGCCCGCCCCGGACGAGGTCGACGGGATCGCTGCCGTCTCCCTGGCCGACGCCGCTCGCCTCGCCGCAGGCGCGTCGTCGGTCCCGGCGCACGAGCTCGTCGCGGCGAGCCGGGAAGTTCGGGGCGTGACCGTCAGCGCCGCGGACCTCGTCCCGCGGCCCGTCGGCCGCTACGCCTGGGCCGTCTCGCGGATCGCGGCAGCGCTCGCGCCGTAGCGGTCGCTAGAGCCGGCCGCAGTCGTCGACGGCGCGCTGGCGCTGCTCCACGTATGAGACCTTGATCGGCCCGGTCGTGCGTCCGGTGAATGCCGACACCGGCACCGCCGGATACTTCGCCTCCGCGGCGGCCAGGCAGCTGCGGTAGCGGGACTCGAGCGCCATCACGACGATGGCGATCACGACGAGCGCCGCACCGATCCCTGCAGCGATCACGACTCCGGGGCGCTTGCCGACACCGTTCATGCCTGTGACCTCTCGATCATCCGTCCATTCCAGATTGACCTGCTCGCACGGACCCGCCGCACCGGCCGCTACTTTGGCCGAGCGCCGATGCTCGGCGCGCCCGCCGGTCCGTCCTTCGTCCATGGCACCAGTTCGACGCAGTGCTCGCTTCGCCTGCGCCGCCCTCGCGCTCGTCGCCTGCGGCGCCGCGGCCCCTGCCGCCGCCGGGGCGGCCACCCCGACCCTCGCCGGCATCCCGATCCCGTACTTCGGCTCCCAAGGCGTGGTCGTGGGGAACGGCGGCGATGCCAGGGCGCTCATCCGGGTCTGGTGCCCGGCAGACAACAAGGCGGGGTGCCGGGGGACGGTCACGCTGACCGCACTGCTCGGTCGCAACGGCCGGCTGGCCCTCGTCGGGCGGACCCCAGTCCGCTTGGGCCGGCTTGGCTCGGACTTCGCTCAGGTCCCGGTGAGCGTCGCCGCGCTCGAGCGCCTCGGTCGCGACGGCTCGGTCTCGACGCAGGCGGACATCATCCTTGGCAGCAAGCGTTTCCAGCGCGGCGTCGCGCTCGTGCGGGCCCAGCAGGGCGTGCCGGGGCCGCCCGGTCCGCAGGGGCCGCCGGGGCCGCAGGGCTCCCAGGGCGATCCGGGCGTGGCCACGCAGGGCGCGCCGGGGCCGCAAGGTGCTCCCGGTCCCGCAGGGCCGGCCGGCGCGCAGGGCCCGGCGGGAGCGGCGGGAGCGACCGGTGCTACCGGTCCGGCGGGTCCTCAGGGGAACGCCGGTCCGGCGGGTCCGCA
>CAZEKK010000007.1:0-3908 GCA_964512905.1 uncultured Solirubrobacteraceae bacterium | reverse complement strand
CGACCGGTCCGGCTGGTCCGCAAGGGCCGCAGGGCGACCCCGGCGCGACCGGCGCCCAGGGGCCGCAGGGCGCCACCGGCGCAACCGGGCCGGCGGGTCCGGCAGGACCGATCGGGAACACCGGCCCGGCCGGGCCGGCCGGACCGCAGGGAGCCACCGGAGCCCAGGGCCCGGCAGGACCGCAGGGAGCCACCGGAGCCGTCGGGCCAGCAGGGCCGACTGGACCCGCGGGTCCGACCGGCAACACCGGCCCGGCAGGTCCGCAAGGGCCGCCCGGCCCGCAGGGCGCGACCGGAGCGACGGGTGCCGCCGGTGCCGCCGGTGCCGCCGGCGCCCAGGGTCCGGCCGGCCCGCAAGGCCCGGCGGGTCCGCAGGGTCCAGCAGGAGCGACTGGCGCCCAGGGTCCGGCAGGCCCGACCGGCCCGCAGGGACCGGCAGGCATCAGCGGCCTGACGACCGTGACGTCGGCCTCAGCGCTCAACAGCACCAATCCCAAGACCCAGACCGCGACGTGTGGTGGCAGCCTGACGGCGATCAGCGGCGGTGCGACCGTGACGAACGGCACGGCCACTGCAGCCTTGAGCGCATCGAACCGAAGCGGCACGAGCGCCTGGACCGCGACCGCGCTGCGGATCAGCGGAAACGCCGCGTCGACGTACCAGCTCTCGGTCACCGTCGTCTGCGCCAACGTGGCTCCCTAGAGGCCAACGCGCCAGCGGCGCCCAGCGGTGATTGCCCGGCAGGTTCACATAACGGGCATTATCGAGCGCAGACGGAGTCGAGGAGCCGGGCGGACGTGGCCCGGCTGGCCTAGCCGGATAGCCGGGCTGCCCCCGCCCGGCAGCCGAGTCGGCGCCGGGCCGCCGACCGCTGAGATGCCGGCCCGCCGCGCAGCTAGCATCGCCGTCGTGACTCGCCGCCGCCTCCTCATCTACGCACTCGTGTGCATCGGTCTGGCGATCGCCGGCCTCGTCATCCTGCTGCTCGCCGGCGACGCTCCGCTCGGGCTCGGCGTTGGGGTCTTCCTGTTCGGCGCATCCTTCATCGTGGCCGTGGCGCTCGTCTTCTACGAGGTCGGTCGCAGCGATGACCGCGCCCGCGAGCACGGCGATACCTGACCAGGACTCAAGCCCCCGGCTCCGCAACCGACACCAGTAGCATCGGCGCGCCGGCGCCCCTCTCCGCGATCGTCACCTGGCAGCTCCCTCCACCATGCGCCATCTCGCCCGCTTCGTCTCCGGCCGCCGCACGACCTGGGTCGTTCTCGCGATCTGGATCGTGCTCGTCGTCGCCGCCGCGCCGCTTGGATCGAAGCTGAGCGGCGTCACCGACGACCAGACCGAGAGCTTCCTCCCGAAGGGTGCCGAGTCGACGAAGGTCGTGGGCCTGCTGAAGCAGTTCCCCGGCGGCAACACGGCCAACGGCCTCATCGTCTACCAGCGCGACGGCGGGCTCACCGCCGCCGACAAGGCGCGCATCCGCCGCGACGCACGCGAAGCCGAGCGGGTCATGCCGGTCGTCGGGCGGCCGGTCGTGCCGTTCGCGCCCGGGACACCGCCGGGCTTCGTCTCCAAGGACGGCAGCGTCGCCTACACCGGCCTCGCCGTCCCCGACAACAACGACGAGATCCCCGACTGGGGCAAGGCGCTGCGCAAGGCCATCGGCGCGACCTCGCCGTCGGGCGCCACCGCCGACCCGGGCCTGCGGGTCTTCGTCGCCGGCAACCTCGGCTTCAGCACCGACGCCGAGGAGGTCTTCGGCTCGATCGATTCGACGCTGCTCGCCGTCACGGCCCTGCTGGTCCTCCTGCTGCTCGGGGCGATCTACCGCTCGCCGGTCATCGCCGTGATTCCGCTGGTGGTCGTGGGGTTCGCCTACAGCCTGGCCCAGGGCCTCATCTACCTCTACGCGGAGAGCGGCGCGACCGTTTCGACGAACAGCACGAGCATCCTCGTGGTGCTGATGTTCGGGGTCGGGACCGACTACTGCCTGCTGCTGGTCTCCCGCTACCGCGAGGAGCTGCGCCTGCACGAGAGCAAGCACGACGCCATGCGCCGCGCGGTCGAGCGGGCCGGCCCGGCGATCTTCGCCAGCGGCCTCACCGTCGCGCTGGCCATGCTCGTGCTCCTCGTCGCCGAGACCGGCTCGATCCACTCCCTGGGACCGGTGGCGGCGATCGGCGTCCTCTCCGCCCTCTTCGCCGGCCTCACCCTCCTCCCCGCCCTGCTGACGATCGCCGGGCGGCGCGGATTCTGGCCGCGGCGCCGCCTCATCGCCTACGCCCCTGGCGCCCCGCCCCCGCACCAGGGCAGCTGGTGGGCGCGCATCGGGCGCCTGGTGCAGAACCGCGCCGGCCTCGCCCTGGCGGTGACCGTGACGATCTTCGTCTGCGGCGGCCTCGGGCTGCTCTCCTACAAGGAGGACTACAGCTCCACGACGTTCTTCAAGAAGGAGACGCAGGCGGTCGAGGGCTTCAAGGTCATCTCGAGCGCCTTCCCGGCCGGCACGCTGGCCCCGAGCACGGCGCTCGTCCAGAGCGACCGCGGGCCGGTGCGTCCCGCCGACCTCGCGGCGGTCCGGCAGCGCCTCCTGGAGGTCAAGGACGTCGCCGCGGTCGTTCCGACCGGGCAGACGTCCCGGGACGGCCGGATCGGCGAGCTCGAGGTCGTGTTGAAGAGCGATCCATACAAGTCGGCGGCGCTCGACGTCGTGCCGCGGATGCGCGACGCCGTCGCCGACGTGAAGCCGGGCGTGACCGCCCTCATCGGCGGCGGCAGCGCGATCCAGTACGACTTCGATCAGTCGACGTCGCGTGACCTCAAGCTGATCGTCCCGCTCGCCCTCGTGGTGATCGCGATCATCCTCGCGATCCTGCTCGAGGCGATCCTCGCCCCGATCGTGCTGATCGTGACGGTGATCCTGTCGTTCTTCGGCACGATGGGCCTGTCGCTGCTCTTCATCCGGTTCGTCGTCGGCGACGCGGGCGTCGACAACTCCCTCCCCACGTTCGCCTTCATCTTCCTCGTGGCGCTCGGGGTCGACTACACGATCTTCCTCATGAGCCGTGTGCGCGAGGAGGCCCGGACGCACGGGACCAAGGAGGGCATGCTCGTTGCGCTCGCCGCCACTGGACCGGTCATCACGAGCGCCGGCATCATCCTCGCGGGCACGTTCGCGGTGCTCATGACGCTGCCGGTGACCTTCACCTTCGACCTCGGCTTCCTGGTGGCGCTCGGCATCCTGCTCGACACGTTCATCGTGCGCACGATCATGCTGCCTGCCGCCGTCGAGCTGATCGGCGACAAGATCTGGTGGCCATCGACGCCGTCGGGCGGCTCGCACATCATGCGCCGGCTCGAGGGCGAGGATCACGCCGAGGTGCCGCCGGAGCCGACGCCCGCCGGGTCCGTGGCCTCCTGACGGACCGTCAGGCCGCCGCGCGCAGCTCGGCGAGCTCGTCGCCGAGCCAGCCGATGAGGTCCGCGACGTCGGGCATCTGGTCGCGGTCGGCGACGATCCCGAAGTCCAGGCTTCCGCAGTAGCTCATCACCGTGATGTTGAGCCCCATGCCGTCGGTGATCACCGACACGGGGTACTGGGCCGTCAGGCGCGCCCCCGCGCAGTAGAGCGGGAACTGCGGCCCAGGCACGTTCGAGATCACGAGGTTCCAGGCCGGGCGGCCGGCGCCGCTGGTCGACAGCGAGAACGTCAGCCGCGCCGCCCGCGAGAAGACCGCCGGCGGGATGAAGTGGTTGGCGTCCTGGAGGAGCTCGGCGGGCAGCGCCTTGTGGCGCTCCTTCATGTCCGAGAGCGCGTCGTGGGTGCGCAGCAGCCGCTGGACGGGATCGGCCTCGTCGGTGAACAGCGGGGCGCTCATGAGCATGATGCGGTTGCCGAACGTGCCGATC
>CAZEKK010000006.1:13412-24390 GCA_964512905.1 uncultured Solirubrobacteraceae bacterium | reverse complement strand
TGGAGAACGTCTTGAGCGTCACCGCCCCGAGGTCGATCCCGAGCTTGCCGGAGATCCGGGCGGCCAGCTCCGGGTTGGCGCGCCCGGAGAAGAGCATGAGCCGCTTGTCGTAGTCGATTCCGAGGCTCGTCCGCACGGCATGCGTCTGGGCAACGCTCATGGCCGCGCCAGTCTAGTCCCGCGTGCGGCGGTCGTAGCCGTCGATGTTGCGCTGGCGTTCGCGCGCCACGCCGAGGGCCCCCGCGGGCACGTCGCTGACGATCACCGACCCCGCTGCGGTCCAGGCGTCGTCGCCGAGCGCGACCGGCGCGACCAGCGAGACGTGGATCCCGCCGTGCACGCGGTCGCCGATCGTCGTGCGGTGCTTGGCCCGCCCGTCGTAGTTGGCGGTGATGGTGCCGGCGCCGAGGTTGGCGCCCGCGCCGACGTCGGCGTCGCCGAGGTAGGACAGGTGCGGGACCTTCGTCCCTGCGCCGATCCGGCTGTTCTTGACCTCCACGAACGTCCCGATCTTCACGCCGGGGCCAAGCGCCGTCCCCGGGCGCAGGTAGGCGAACGGCCCGATGGTCGCGCCGTCGGCGGCCTGCGCCTCCACGCCGTGCACGGCGGTCGCCACGACGCCGTTCCCGAGGCGGCAGTCGATCAGGGTGGTGTTCGGACCCACCGTGCACTCCGACCCGATCGTGGTCGTGCCGCGCAGGTAGGTGCCGGGCTCGAGCACGGTGTCGGCGCCGATCGTCACGTCGGCCTCGATGACCGTGGCTGCGGGCGCGACGATCGTCACCCCCTCCGCCATGTGGGCGGCCTGGATGCGCTGCTGGGCCAGGACGCTGACCGCCGCGAGATCCGCGCGGTCGTTGACGCCGAGGGTCAGCGCCGGATCGTCCACGACGTGCGCGCCGACGGGGTGGCCGTCGGCGCGCAGGATGGTGAGGACGTCGGGCAGGTAGTACTCGCCCTGCGCGTTGTCGGCCCGCAGATGCTCGAGGGCGTCCAGGAGCGGGGCGCCGTCGAAGGCGTACAGGCCGGTGTTGACCTCGCGGATCGCCAGTTCGGCTTCGCCTGCGTCCCCTTCCCCCTTCGTCTCGACGACCCGTTCGACCGAGCCGTCGGGGCCGCGCACGACGCGCCCGTACCCGGTCGGGTCGTCGAGGACCATCGTCGCCATGGTCGCCGGCGCGGGGCCGGCCGCATGGGCAGAGGCGAACGCGGCGATGGCCGCGCCGGTGATCAGCGGAAGGTCACCGTTCATGACGATCACGGTGCTGCCCGGATCGATCTCCGCGGCCGCCGCCCGCACCGCGTCCCCCGTGCCGCGCGCCTGCTCCTGCACCGCGAGCACGACGCCGTCGGGGAGCACGCCGGCCAGCGCCCGGTCCGGCCCGCCGACCACGACGACCTGGTCCACGCCGGCGGCCAGCGCCGCCCGGACCGGCCACAGCACCATCGGCAGGCCGCAGATCGGGTGCAGGACCTTGGGCGTGGCGGACTTCATCCGGGTGCCCTGCCCGGCAGCCATGATCACGGCGGTGCTCGGCACGCGCGGATCGTATCCGCGCGCCGCACCTACAATCGGACCCGGCACGCCCCTGGGGGGTCGTCTAACGGCAAGACACCGGCTTTTGGTGCCGGGTATCGGGGTTCGAATCCCTGCCCCCCAGCCTCCGCGCGGCCGGGGATGGGGGCCGTCTACTCCTCGACCGACGACTGCGGGATCACGACCACCGGCCGGTCGGCGAGGTGCAGGACCTCGTGCGACGTGCTGCCGAGCGTGGCCCGCAGGCGGCCGAAGCCGCGGGAGCCGACGACGATCTCGTCGGCGTCGCGGGCCTTGGCCACCGCCACGATCGCCTCGGCGGCCGGGCCGCCGATCAGTTCGGTGACGTAGTCGACGTCGACGAGCTCTGAGCCCTCGAGCGAGATCGTGTCCAGCACCGCGCGGCCGTGCGCCTGGCGCTTGACGAGGAGTTCGTCGCTGTCGGGCATCCCGAGGAAGTCGGGAGGCAGGGCGAAGGAGTGGACGACGACGACCGTGCCGCCCTCGCCGGCGCGGCCCGCGGCGAAGCCCAGCGCCGCCCGTGATGCGGGAGAGCCGTCGAAGCCGACGACGACGGTCCGTCCGGTGGTGGATGGGGTCACGACATCACCTCGCTGCGTGGGCGACGAGGTCGAGGCTGGACACCACGCCCTCCGCCTGGATCGTTGGGGACGGCGTCACCAGGAGATGCGTGACGCCGGGCTGGCTGAGTTGGCCGAGCGCGTCGCGCACCGTGGCGCTCGGCTCGATGAGCACGGCGGCCTCGGTGACGGCGTCGCGGGCGGTGGCCATCCCGACATCGCGGCCGAGCCAGCCGAGCAGGCCCGCGGTGGACACCCACCCGAGCGGGCGCCCCGTGGTGCGGCCGACGACGAGCACGGCGTGGACGCGGTGGCAGACGAGCGCCCGCAGGGCGTGGCGCAGCGATGCGTCCTCGACGATCGAGATCACCCCCGGCGTCATGACCTCGCGGACGTGGGCGTCCAGCAGGCTCTCGCCGAGGACGCCCGGGTGCGCGGAGGAGCTGAGGCCGGCGGGCATGGCCGCACAGCGTATGCGAGGCGGGCGGGGCCGTGCATCCGCGCCACGCCCACGCGCTGCGTCGGTGGAAACCACTGATCCGCGTGCGGCGCACGCCTATTGCCCGCCCGCCGCCGTGCCGCTAGCGTGGGCGCGCGATGCCCGCCTCGTTCCCGCCCGTCGCTCCGGACTCCCGCGTCGTGATCGTCGGCGGGGGCGTCGCCGCGCTCGAGGCGGTGCTCGCCGTGCGGGCGCTCGGGGCCGACCGCCTCCACCTGGTGCTCGTCACCGCTGACCCGGTGTTTCGCTACCGGCCGCTGTCGGTCCTCACGCCGTTCGAGCACGACCCGATGCCCGAGCTGCGGCTCTCGGCGCTCGCCGCCACCGAGAACGCCGAGCTGATCGTCGGGACCGTCGCGTCGGTCGACACCGACGCCAAGCTGGTCCGCACGGCGCCCGGCAGCGTCATCCCCTACGACCTCCTGCTCGTCGCGCTCGGCGCGTCGCCGATCATGGCCATCCCCGGCGCGTTGACGTTCGGCGGCCAGCGCGACATCCCGGCTATCCAGGAGCTCCTGGCCGAGATCGACGCCGGCGCAGCGCGCTCGATCGCGTTCGCGTTCGCGGGCGGCCCCGCCTGGCCGTTCCCGCTGGCGGAGCTTGCGCTCATGACGGCAAACCACGCCCGGCGGCGCGGCCTGCCGACCGAGGTGTCGTTCGTGACCCCGGAGTCCGAGCCGCTGTCGCTGTTCGGACCGGCGGCCAGCGCGGCGACGCGCACGCTGATGGAGGACCTCGAGATCGCGGTCCACACCAACCACTACCCGGTGGCGTTCTCGGGCGAGCAGCTCGAGCTCGTGCCCCAGGGCGAACTCGCGGCTGATCGCTGCGTCACGATCCCGCGCCTGATGGGGCCGGGGCTGCCGGGGCTGCCGCAGGACGACATGGGGTTCATCCCGATCGGCCGCCACGCCGAGGTGATCGGCGTCAACGACGTCTTCGCGGCCGGCGACGCGACCACGTTCCCCGTCAAGCACGGCGGGCTGGCCAGCCAGATGGCCGACGCCGCCGCCGAGGTCATCGCCGCGCGGGCGGGCGGCGCGGTCACGCCGCACCCGTTCCGGCCCGTCGTGCGGGGCCTGCTGCTCGCCGGGAAGGTCGGCGAGCGCATGGTGGCCGAGATCTCCGGAAGCGAGGGCGATCCGGGCCCGCCGGAGCCGGTCACCCTGTGGTCGACCCCGGCCAAGCTCTACGGGCGCTACATCGGGCCCTACCTCGAGCGCCACATCGGGGTCAGCGCCGCGGCGCCCGAAGGCCCGGGCGTCATGCCGGTCGACGTCGAAGTCGACCCGCGGGCCGTGCCGCTCAGGCCGCGCTGACCGGCTCGGTCCGGCGCGCCGGCAGCACCGCCTCGATCGAGGTGCCGCCGCCGGGCTGCGACATCACCGACAGGGTGCCGCCCACGAGGTCCGTGCGCTCGGCCATGCCGAGCAGGCCGAAGCCGCCGGCCGGCTCGTCGGGGTCGAAGCCGCCGCCATCGTCGCGCACGAGGACGCGAACCATCCCGTCGCCCTCGAGCACCTCGATCTCCACCGAATCGGCGTTCGCGTGGCGGATGATGTTGCGCAGCGCCTCCTGGACGAGACGGTAGACGGTGCTCTCGAGCTCCGGGGCGAGCCGGTCGGCCGCATCGGAGGGCGGGTCGCGCAGTTCGAGGCGCGCGGTGACGTCGAACGGCTCGTTCGCGGTCGTGCGCTCGACGAGCGCCTCGAGCGCGGGGACGAGGCCGAGATCGTCGAGCGATGCCGGGCGCAGCTCCGTGACGAGCGCCCGCAGGTTCTCGATCTCGAGGTCGAGCTGCTCGAGCGCGTGATCGACCGCCGCCTCCAGTCGCTCGCCGGAACCGCTGGAACGGGCGGTGGAGAGCACGAGCCGCAGGGCCCCCAGGCCCTGCAGGGTCTCGTCGTGCAGCTCGCGCGCCCAGCGGCGCCGCTCCTGCTCGGCGGCCTCGATGCTCTGGCTCAGCCGCGCGCGCTCGACCGTCTGCGCCGTGGCGACCGCGGTCGCCGCGCTCGCCGCGAAGGACTCCAGGAGCCGCTCGTCGTCGAACGAGAAGTCCGGCCCGCCGACGAGCCGGTCGAACGCCACGAGGATCCCGAGCGGCTTGGCCCGGAAGACGAGCGGGGCCACGAGCGCCGTCTCGACGTCGACGCCCAGGGCGTGCCGCAGGGCGGGCATCCGGTCGGCGACGTCGCTCACCCGTTCGGCGCGCCGCGAGCGCAGGGCGCGGTCGGCGGCCGTGTCGGCCAGATGCAGCCGGGTTCCGCGCACGCCCGCCCGCATCTCGCCGGCGGTGGCCGCGACGACGCAGTCGCTGTTGTCGGACAGGGCGATGATGAGGGCTCGCGCGTCGACCAGCGCCCGGCCCCGCTTGACGATCAGCTCCAGGACCCGGCCGAGGTCGGTCTCCCCGCCGACCGCGCGGGCAATCGCGGCCGTCGTCTCGAGGCTGCGGACCGCCCGCTCGAGCTCGACGCGGCGCCGCTCGGCGTGCTGGTAGAGGCGCGCGTTGTCGATCGCGATGGCCGCCCACTCCGCGAGCCGCATGACCGCCTGCTCGTCGGCCTCGTCGAAGTCGCCGCCGCGCTTCTCGGTGAGGTAGAGGTTCCCGAAGGCTTCGCCGCGGATGACGATCGGCGCGCCGAGGAAGCTGCGCATCGGCGGGTGGCCGATCGGGAAGCCGTAGGAGCGCGGGTCGTGGCCGACGTCGTGCAGGCGCAGGGGCCGCGGGTCGTCGATGATGACGCCGAGCAGCCCCCGCCCCCGCGGGGGCTCGCCGATCTGGTGGCGCTGTTCCTCGGTGATTCCGAGCGTGATGAACCGCTCCAGCTCCTTCTTGCTCTCGTCGAGGATGCCGAGCGCCGCGTAGCGCGCGTCGGTGATGTCGCGGGCGGCCTCGAGAACTCGGTGCAGGATCGTTTCCACGTCGAGATCGCCCGAGACGATTACCGCGGCTTCGACCAGCCGGCGCAGTCGGGCTTCATCGAGTCGGTCCATGCCGGGCGAAGGGTACGGCCTGCGTGCACTGCTGACCAGCCGGCCACCGGCGTGCGCGTCCTTCTCAGGAAGAGGCGATCAGGCCCCGGTCGAGCGCGTAGCGCACTAGCTCGGCTCGAGTGGTGCGACCGAGCTTGCGCTGAATGTGGGCGCGGTGAGACTCGACGGTGCGGACGCTGAGGTAGAGCTGCTGGCCGATCTCCGCGTTGGTGTGGCCGAGCGCGATCAGGCGCAGCACCTCGACCTCGCGCTCGGTGAGGTCATCGGGCGGCCCGCTCGCCGCCGGCGGCTCGGCGGCCAGGCGGGCGCCGAGCTCGGGGTTCAGGTAGGTGCGACCGGCCGCGGCAGATCGGACGGCGTCGACGAGCTCGCTGTCGGCCGCCTCCTTGAGGACGTAGCCGACCGCGCCGGCCCGCAGGGCTTCGCGCGCAAACGCCGGGTCGCTCTGCATCGTGAGGACGACGATCTGCGTGTCGGGCGAGTTCTCCCGCAGCTGCGGGATCGCGGGCAGGCTCGGCTCGCCGGGCATGTTCAGGTCGAGGATCAGGACGTCGGGCTTGTGGCCGCGCACCGACCGCAGCGTCGAGGACACGTCGCCGGCCTCGGCGACGACCTCGAAGTCCTCCTCGGCATCGAGCAGCAGGCGCAGCCCGCTCCGGACGACGGCGTGGTCGTCGGCGACCAAGATCGTCGTGGTGGCGGGGGCGGCGTCGGCGTCGGTCACAGTGGCGGGAAGCGGGTCGATGGTGATCCCCATGATTCCGGCGACGGTAGCCGCGGCCACGGGGCCGGCGCATCCGATCACGCTACGCGCGGGAGCCGGGGAAACTACGGTAGCGGTCGACGCCCGCGCGCCAGCCAGCGGAGGTGCGTCGCAGGGCGTTGCGAGCGAGCCGTGCGACCGCCATCCTTGCCGCCCCGTGCCCCCCGTGCCCCCCGTGCCCCCCGACGCCCCGGTCATCCTCGCCTACGACGGATCGCCCGCCGCGGGCGAGGCGATCCGCCTGGCCGGGGCCCTCGTCGGCGGCGGCCCGGCGATCGTCGCGACCGCCTGGGAGCCGGTCGGCGGGCGCTGGCCCGGGCCGGTCCGCGCGGCCCTGCGCGCTGCCGTTCCGGATGCCGACGCCGTCGATCGCACGCTGCAGGAGGAGGCCCGCGCCGTCGCCGAGCGCGGGGTCGGGCTGGCCGACGCCGCCGGATTCTCGGCCCGCGCCGTCGCGCTGGAGGCCGCCGGCGGCCCCGCGGCGGCGCTGGCCCGCCTCGCGGCCACCCGCAAGGCCGGGCTGATCGCCGCCGGCACGCGCCGGCGGCGGGCGCCGGGAATCGGCCCGCCCGGCAGCGTGGCCGAGCGCCTCCTCGAGGCCGCCGGGCGCCCCGTGCTGGTCGTCGGCCCGGACGCGATGCCGCTGCGCGGCACGCGCGTCACGCTGCGTGACGGCGCCGCGATCATCCTGCGGCCGATCGAACCGGGCGACAAGGCCGTGCTGGCCGATGGCATGCGCCGGCTGAGCCCCGAGTCCCGCTACCGGCGCTTCCTGACCCCCCGCGACGACCTCTCCGACGCCGAACTGGCCTATCTCACCGAGGTCGACCACCGTGACCACGAGGCGATCCTCGCCATCGATCCGGCCACGGCGGACGGCATCGGCGTGGCCCGCTGGGTGCGGTTGGCAGACCGCCCCGACACGGCCGAGGTCGCCACGACGGTCGTGGACGACTGGCAGGGCCGCGGCGTCGGCGAGGCGCTCCTCACCGCGCTGACGGACCGCGCCCGCGCCGAGGACGTCACGCGGTACGTGGCGATGGCGCTCGAGGACAACGCCGCCATGCAGGCACTGCTCGCCGACCTCGGCCCGACCGAGGTGTCCAGCCGCGAGGGCGGCGTCATCGAACTGACCACCGCGCTCCCCGAGCACGGGGTTGGCGCGGTGCTGGACTGGCTCCGCGCGGCCGCACGTGGCACTCTGTCTCTCCGAGGACCACGCCTGCACCGATGAGCGGACAACTACTGATCCAGCCGCGTAGCCGCGCGGGATGCGACCCGCGCCGGGCGTCGTTTGAATCCAGGGCGTTGTGACGATCGTGGCCTCCGAGTCCATCCCCGCACCGGAGACCACCGGGACCGCCCTCGGGAACCGCCCCGAGGGCGGTCCAGTCTTGATCGTGGGGTACGACGGATCCGAGACGGCGCTCGCCGCGCTGACGTATGCGGCGCGGCGAGCGCGGTCCGGCGGGCGCCTGGTCATCGTGAATGCCTACGCGCCGCCGTCCTCGTGGTTCGGCGCGGCGAGCTACCAGCGCCCGGACGACGCCCAGTCGGCCACCGAGCACGGCCACACCGTCCTGGACGAGATCTCGCCCGACCTCATCGCCGGGATCGAGGTCGACCGCGAGAACGTCCGCGCCTCGCCGCCGCGGGCGATCCTGGACGCCGCCCGCCGCCACGACGCCGACGAGATCGTCGTCGGCGCCCACGGTCGCTGGCCGATGCGCCCCGGCCTGGGCAGCGTCGCGAGCGCCGTGGTGTCGCAGGCCCGCGTGCCGGTCGTCGTCGTCCCGTCGTCCTGACCGCGGCGCTCGTCGGCGCGTCCTGACCGCGGCGCGGCGCGGCGCGCCGTCAGCGCACGCGCCGGTAGAGCCGCGCCAGCCCCTCCGGCGGCACCCCCGCGAGGTACAGCCAGCGGATGACGGCCCACGCCGCCACCGTGCGCGCGACGCCAGCCCGCTCCCAGCGGCGCGGCGACGTCACCGCCGGGCCGGCCAGGCAGGCCGTGCCGCCGCGGCGCTCGAGACGCCGGGCGAAGTCGTAGTCGTCCATGATCGCCAGCGGTCGGAAGCCGCCCAGCGCGGCAAAGGCCGACGACCGCGCCCACAGGACCGAGTCGCCGTAGTAGATGCCGGCCCGGCGCTGCCCGGCATACCACGCCGTGAGCAGGCGGGCGAAGCGGCCATCGCCGCCGAACCGCAGGGCGAAGTTGCCGCCGGCGACCGCCGGGCGCCGCAGTGCGCTGGCGAGGGCGGCGTAGGCGCCGCACGGCAGGGCGGTGTCCGCGTGCAGGAACACGAGCGCCTCCCCGGACGCGACGGCGGCGGCGGCGTTGAGCTGGCGGGCGCGGCCGCCGGACCGGCGCACGATCCGCGGCCGCAGGGGGTGGGCGGCGGCGATCGCCACGGTGCCGTCCGACGAGCCGCCGTCGGCGACGATGACCTCGAAGCGGCCCGGAAGGCGGGCGAGGCGGTCGAGCGCCGCGGGCAGCGCCGCGGCCTCGTCGAGCGTGGGCACGATCACCGAGACCAGCGGCTCGGCGCCGAGTCCGCGGCCGGCGCTCACGCCGGCCGGCGGTCCGGCGCCCCGCCGAGGCGCGCCGCGATGGCCGGCGGGCAGGCCGGATCCGCGCGCCAGGCGAGGGCATCCTCCGGCGTGTCGAGGTCGCGCTCGAGGTCGATCAGGCCGATCTCCAGGCCGGCGGCACCCGCCGCCTCGAGGCTTGCCCGCAGCACCTGCGGGCCGCCCCAGGTCTCGGCCACGAGCCGGAAGAGCTCCGGGCGCGGGCGGTCGAGGCCGACGAGGTAGTAGCCGCCGTCGAAGGCCGGGCCGAAGACCGCCTGGCAGCCCGAGGCGAGGTCGTCGAGCGCTGCCTCGGCGTGCCGGTCGGCCAGCGCGGGCGCGTCGGTGCCGATCACGAGCAGCGGCCCCTCGTGATGGGCGAAGACGCGCGCGGTGGCGGCAGCGAGGCGCGCGCCGAGGTCGGCGCCCGATTGGGGGAAGAGGTCGGTTCCCGCCGGGACGAGAGCCCCCACCTCGTCGAGCGCATCGGGCGGGTCGAAGGCCACGAACGCCGCGCCGGGCGCGGCCCGCGCAGCCCAGGCCGCGGCGTGGACGGTGAGCGCGGCCTGGAGCGCCGCGCAGCCCTCCGGGCCCAGGAGCGGCTCCAGCCGGGTCTTGCACCGCCCGGGGCGCGGCGCCCGCGCCATCACGAGCGCCGCGGGCCGGCCGCGCCCAGCGGCCGGGCCCGTCACGACTCGAACCGAAAGACCGTGCCGGGAGCCGAGACGGCGGCAGGGCGCAGCGACGGCAGCGTGGCCGCGAGCACCGCCGCGAAGGTCGCGGCGCTCTCGCCCATCAGGCGCAGCAGCTCCTGCACGGGCGTGGGCTCCGCGCTGACGCCGTTGGCGTAGTCGGTCGCGTAGCCCATGAGCGCGTAGGGCAGCTCGGCCTCGCCGCACAGCACGGCCTCCGGTCCGCCGGTCTGGCTGACGGCGGTCACGCCGGCGTGGGCGAGCTGGCGGATCTCGGTGACGGTGTTGAAGCGAGGGCCGTCCACGTGCCCGTAGACGCCTCCCCCCGGATGGACGTGGATCCCGGCGCGCTGTGCTCCGGCGGCGAGCGCGGCCCGCAGATCCAGCGAGAACGGCGGCCCGATGATCCAGTGCCCCCGCTCCCGATGGCCCGCTTCGCCGAACAGGGTGCACAGCGAGCCGTCGGGCAGGCGGTTGGAGAGGAAGTGCAGGTCGTCGAAGAGGATCAGCCCGCCGAGGCTGACGTGGCGGTCCACCGCCCCGCAGGCGGTGCATCCGACCACGGCCAGGGCGCCGAGGTCGCGCAGCGCCCAGATGTTCGCGCGATGGTTGACGTGGTTCGAGAGCCGGGCGTGCCCCTCGCCGTGGCGTGAGACGTGCAGGATCTCGGTGCCGGCGAACACGCCCGCCGTGACGAGCGCCGCGCCGTATGGCGTCTCGACGTCGTGGACGCCCGACGGCGCAAAGTCCGGCAGCGCGTAGGTGCCCGAGCCCGTGATGATCCCGACGGCCATCGGCGGCGATCCTAGATGGTCGATTCCGAGTCCGCGTGCGCGCGATGGGCGGCTCGGCCGCTCATATCGCGCAGTGGAACGCCGCCGGCAGCGAGCCGTCGGCCTGGCGAAGCGCGAGGAAGCGCTCCACGACGCGGCGCTTGGCCTCGGCGAGGGGGACCTCGCCGCGGGCGACGAGCAGGTCCGGGCTCGCGTCGACGTCGCCGCCGATCGGGTGCCAGTGCACGCCGTCGGCCGTGACCGTCAGCTCGGGCACCGTGCCGGCGTCGTCGACGTCGAGGCCGTCGGCCTCGACGGCGAACCCGCGGGCGACGAGCGGCCGCACCACGACGTCCTCCCCCGCGATCCCGACCTCGGCCAGCACGCGTCGCAGATCGTCCGCCTCGCCGCGGTTCTCCGGCGTCTCGGTCATCGCGACGCGGACCGGCAGACCGAGGCTGCGGGCCAGGCGCAGGCCGTCCATCGCCTTCGCCCACGATCCGGCGCCCCGCCAGGCGTCGTGCGTGGCCGCGTGCGCCCCGTCGAGCGATGTCTGCAGGACGAGCCCCGG
>CAZEKK010000006.1:11455-13312 GCA_964512905.1 uncultured Solirubrobacteraceae bacterium | reverse complement strand
TTGCAGTGGAAGTTCGTGTAGATCCACAGCCGCGGCGGGAACGCCGCGGTGCCGAACAACGGCACGACTGGCCGCTCGCCCGCCGGGGGCGCCTGGGGATCCGCCCAGCCGACGCCGTCGGGGGCGAAGCCGGCGGGGATCGCCTCGCGGTAGACGTGGTAGCGGCCGCGCGCGCGCTCGCGCGGCGGGACGACCTCGAGGCAGGTCGTCCACCACCCGGTCTCGATCGTCTCGGCGAACGGCTCCGGCAGGCCGGCGGCGCGCATCGAGGCGGCCTGGGCGCGCCAGTCGTAGGAGAGCGGCACGAGCGTCGCAGTCGCGGCGCCGGCCTCGAGGTCCACGACCGCGTACCACGTCTCGGCCCGCCCGTCGTTTGCCGGCCGGCCGATCGCGCCGACGTTCACCACCAGGGTGTCGTCGACCCGCCGCTGCCAGGGGATGCCGGTGTGCGTGCAGAGCAGCACACCGGGAGGCCCGCCCGCGCAGGCGCCAAGGCGCAGGCGGACCTCGTCGTCGTCCAGCGACTCCCACAGGAAGTCGTTGACGGCGACGGGGGAGCCGTGGACCGCCAGGACGTCGACGCCGGCCACCGTCTCGCGCAGGTCGCCGGGCAGCGCTCGCATCCAGGCCGCGAACGCCGGCCCCGTGGCGGCCCGCGTGTGGTCGTACATGACCTGGGCGAAGCGGTTGTCGCGCTCGTCGGCGTAGCCGCAGCCGCAGTCGTCGTCGCCGCGGCCGATGGCGACGTCGTAGTTGCCGGCGATGCAGTCGACGTCGTGCTCGAGCAGGATCGGCCAGATCGCGTCGCACTCGGCGCCGAACCCTCCGAGATCGCCGAGGCAGACGAAACGGTCGGCGCCCCGGGCGCGGGCGTCGGCCACCCACGCGCGCAGCGCGTACGGATTCGCGTAGGGGCCGCCGCAGACAGCCAGCCGGGTCATCGGCGGGACGGTATCCGGGCCATTGACGTCAGATGCGCCCGGATCGCTCCGGCGGATCACATCGTCGATGCGTCCGCCCGTGCCGACCGGCCGACGAACGTGCGGCAGGGTTCAAGGCCCGAAAGGAGAACCATCCCGTCATGCAACGAAAGCTCGACATCGGCACGACCATCAGCCAGGTCTTCTCGACCTACGGCGCCCAGGCCGCGGTGCTCCTCCCGGCAGCGGCGGTGATCTTCATCCCGCTGGCGATCATCAGCGGCCTGCTGCGCAACAACGGCAGCATCATCCTCGCGCTGCTCGCCACACTCGTGAGCATCGTCGGCACCTACTGGTACGCCGGGATCGTGGTCAACGCGGTGCGCGACATCCGCGACGGCCGGCGCGACCTGTCCCTCGGCGAGCTGTTCGCGGGGTCGGCCGGGTACATCCTCCCGCTGTTTGGCGCCGCGGTCATCTTCGGCATCTGCGTCTTCGTCGCCGCGATCTTCTTCGTCATCCCCGGGATCGTCCTCGGCGTCTTCTGGTGCCTGTTCGCGCCGGCGATCGTCGTCGAGCGGACAGGCGTGTTCCGGTCGTTCGGGCGCAGCATCGAGCTCGTCAAGGGGAACTGGTGGGCGATCTTCGCCGTCTTCCTGCTGTTCCTCCTGATGCTGATCGTCGCCGCAATCGTGCTCGGCGCGATCTTCTTCGCGATCATCGACTCGGTGGCGGGCCGCATCATTGCGGACGCCATCACGAACATCCTCTTCGCTCCGCTGTCGGCGATCGTGGTGTCGGTGATCTACTTCAACATCGTCGGCGACGGGCAGGCGGCCGGCCCCGGTCCGGGCGCCGCGCCGGCAGCCGCCGGCTTGCCCGGCGCGCCGCCATCCGGGCCCGAGATGCCTGGGATCCCGGGCGACCCGCCGAGCAT
>CAZEKK010000006.1:7936-11355 GCA_964512905.1 uncultured Solirubrobacteraceae bacterium | reverse complement strand
GCGCGCCGCCATCCGGGCCCGAGATGCCTGGGATCCCGGGCGACCCGCCGAGCATTCCGGGCGGCCCGCCGCCCAGCGCGCCGCCGCCCAGCGCGCCACCGCCGGGCAGCTAGCCGTCACGCCCTCCGAAGGTCCGGCGGGGCCGCTGCGCAGGCAGCGGCCCCGCCGTCGTTGCGCGTCCGGTCCCGGTCAGCCCGGGAGCGTGCCCGGGGACTCCGGGCCGGGCGGCGGTGCGGACGGCGGTGCGGACGGAGCCGGCGCCGGCGGGCCGGTCGGCGCGCCCGACACGGCGCCCCCGCCTGCGGCCTGGGCGAGCACGGCGGTGTTCTCGTAGATCCGGAAGATCACCATGATGAGCTCGAACAGGACGCGGTAGAGCAGCGTGTAGAAGAACAGCATCAGCGGGCCGCCGACGAAGACGAAGAGCAGCCCGGCGCCCGTGTTGTTCGTCTCCTCCGTGGTGACCTGCCCGCCCTCGATCGTGACCTCGCTGCCGCCCGACGAGAAGATCGAGATCGCGATCACGATGTAGGCGATCACCAGGATGACCAGCGTCAGGACGAACAGGATCTTGATGAGCTTCGGTGTGACGAACGACGTGAAGGACAGATCGAACAGCGATCCGAAGAACCCCTTTTGCTTCATCGGCACCCCTTGCGTCGCCGGAGGCCCCCGTGACCTCCGTGCTGGCCCCGGACGGTAGTCCCCCGGGCGGTCGGCCCGGCACGAACGGAGCCTCGCCGCCAGCCACGCGACCGGATACCGTCGCGCGGAAGCGATCCAACTCGGCCCGTGCTGCGAATGGACCGACGACACGTCCGTCCCGAACGACCTGCCAGGAGCTGCCGCCATGCCCGATTCCCCGCCTCGCGTCGCCATCCTGGGCGCCGGCCCGATTGGGCTGGAGGCCGCGCTCGCCTGCGCCGAACGCGGCCTGTCCTGCACGGCGTACGAGGCGGCACCGACCGTCGCGGGCCACGTCCGCCGGTGGGGGCACGTCCGGGTCTTCACGCCGTGGGACATGAACGTCTCCGGGCGGATGGCCGCCGCCCTGGGGGCGGCCGGCGCCGAGGTTCCGGAGGGGCGCGCCCTCCCGACCGGGCACGAGCTGGCCGAGCGGCTGTACGAGCCGGTGGCCGCGCTGCCCGCGATCGCGCCGGCCCTGCGGCTGGGCACCCGCGTGCTCGCGGTCGGGCGCGACGGGCTGCTCAAGCACGAGGAGATCGGCACCGGCGCCCGCGCGGAGCATCCGTTCCGCCTCCTCGTGTCGGGGCCCGACGGCGAGGAGCGCGTCGAGCACGCCGACGTCGTGCTCGACGCCACCGGCACCTACGGGAACCCCAACGCGCTCGGTGACGGCGGGATTCCGGCGCCCGGCGAGCGGACGCACGCCGGGCGCATCAGCCACGAGATCCCCGACGTCGCCGGCACGCCCGAGGCCTGGGCCGGGCGGACCGTCCTGCTCACCGGCGCCGGCCACTCCGCCCAGACCGCGGCCCGAGCGCTGGCCGAGCTCGCCCGCGAGGCACCTGGCACGAAGGTCGTCTGGGCCATGCGCGAGGCGCAGCCCGGCCTCGCCCCGGCCGCCGCGGATCCGCTGCCCGAGCGCGCGGCGCTCAACCGCATCGCCGCCGAGCTCGCCGCGGGCGCCTGCGACGCCGTGCAGGCCCGGCCGGGCCACGTCACCGAGGCCGTCCACGAGCGCGACGGCCGGCTGGTGGTGACGCTGCGCAACGGGCACGCCGAGGAGGTGCAGGCCGACGCGATCCTGGCCCTGAACGGCGGCGTCGGGGACTTCACCCTCTACCGCCAGCTCCAGGTGCACGAGTGCTACGCCACGGCGGGCCCCATGAACCTCGCCGCCGCACTGCTCGGCGCCGGGGGCGGCGGGGACTGCCTGGCCCAGCCCTCGCCCGGACCCGAGGCGCTCCGCAACCCCGAGCCGGGCTTCTTCCTGCTCGGGGCGAAGTCCTACGGCCGCAACTCGCAGTTCCTGCTGCAGACCGGCTGGAGCCAGGTCGACGACGTGTTCGCGCTGCTGGACGGCGAGGCAGGCGCGTGACCCGGACGCTGCGCGACCGGCTCCGGAGCCTCGAACTGGCCACCCGACCAGTCCATCCCGAGACCGAGGCGGCGCTCGAGCGCCGCTGGGACGAGCTTCCGGACCACGTCAAGACCGCGAACCAGGCGCTCGGCCGCCGCACCGCGGGCTGCGAGGGCACGCACGGCGTCTTCCCGCGCTGCAACCTCGCCTGCACTCCGTGCTACCACTCGCGCGACGCCAACCGCGTCGCGATCGACGGGGGGCACACGGTCGCGCAGGTCGACCGCCAGATGGCGCTCCTGCGGTCGCGGCGCGGGATGGGCCAGTACGCGCAGCTCATCGGCGGCGAGGTGACGCTGCTCTCCCCGGACGACCACGCCGCCGCGCTCGACGCCATGCGCCGCCATGGACGCAAGCCGATGTCGATGTCCCACGGGGACTTCGACTACGACTACCTCGTCGCGCTCGCGGTCCGTCCGGACGGCACCCCGCGCTTCCGGCAGCTCTCGTTCGCGGGGCACTTCGACTCGATGATGTTCGGACGTCGCGGGATCAGGCACGTCGAGCACGAGGCCCAGCTCAACCCCCACCGCGCCCGCTTCTGCGCGCTGTTCGCGCGGCTGGAGCGCGAGCACGGCATTCGCAGCTACCTGGCGCACAACATGACGGTGACGCCGCGCAACGTGGAGCAGGTGGCGCAGACGATCCGCGACTGCCGCGACCTGGGCTTCCGCATGTTCTCCTTTCAGCCCGCGGCGTTCGTCGGCAACACGAGCCGCTGGAAGGACGACTACGCGGCGCTCACCGGCGACGCGGTGTGGGCAGAGATCGAGGCCGGCGCCGGCGGCCACCTCGCCTGGCACGCCTTCCAGATCGGGGACGAGCGCTGCAACCGCACCGCCTACGGCGCCTACGTGGGCGACCGCTACGTGCCGCTGCTCGACGATCGCGATGCGCGCGACCTGGCCGTGCGCGACGCCTTCTTCAAGACGTTCGGCGGGATGGACTTCGAGCATCCGCCGACGCTGCTGGCGGCGAAGCTCGCCCGCGCGTTCGCGGGCCATCCTCGCGCGGTGCCGCTCGCCGCCGGGTGGGCGGCCAGGTTCGCGGCCCGCTGCGGGGGCCCGCGAGCGATGCGGCGGGCCGGGGTGCGCCCGATCACCTTCGTCATGCACTCGTTCATGGACGCCCGCGACGTGCGTCCGGCCTGGGAGCTGCTGCAGCGCGGCGAGCGCAGCGAGGACCCGCGCATCCGCGCCGCTCAGGAGCGCCTGCAGGCGTGCTCGTATGCGATGGCGCACCCGGAGTCGGGCGAGATCGTCCCCGCCTGCGCGCAGCACTCGGTTCTGGATCCGCTCGAGAACGAGGCGCTGGC
>CAZEKK010000006.1:2870-7836 GCA_964512905.1 uncultured Solirubrobacteraceae bacterium | reverse complement strand
CTGGATCGCCGCGATCAGTCCGGCACGATGCCGACGACGCGCGCCGGCGCGGCGCTGGCGCCGACGAGCCGCAGCGGCAGGCAGGAGACCGTGAACCCGGTCGGCGGCAGCGCACCGAGGTTGAAGAGCCGCTCGATCTGGGAGTAGGCGAGGTCGGCCTGGTGGGCGGCCCAGAAGACCCCGGGCGCATCGCGCTCGAGCGCCTCGGCGGCCTCGAGATGCAGCGGCCGGTCCCACCCCCAGGCGTCGATGCCCATCACCCGGACCCCGCGGTCGTAGAGCCAGCGCGTCGCCTCGGCGGTGACGCCGGGGCCCCGGGCGATGTAGTCGAGCTCGTCGTAGAAGGCGTCCCGGCCCGTGCGCACGAGCACGATGTCCAAGGGGGCGAGGTCGTGCCCGACGCGCCGAAGCTCCGCCTCGACCTCGGCGGCGGTCACGGCATCGCCGTCGGCCTTCGCGGTCATGTCGAGCACGACGCCGGGGGCGACGAACCACTCCAGCGGCAGCTCGTCGATCGTCTGCGCCGGCTGGCCGGCGATCCGCGAGTTGTAGTGCCACGGCGCGTCGACGTGGGTCGAGCTGTGGGTACCGAGCCGCAGGAACTCCTCGACCGCCCAGCCCTCGCCGTCGCGCAGCAGGCGCGGCGGCACGCCGAACATGGCCTCGATCTGCGCGGCGCCCTCGGCGTGGTCGTGGTAGCCGATCTCGGTGCGAAGGAGGTCGGGCAGCTCGGGCGGGCTCGGCGCGATCGGGGCGGACAGGTCGACGATGGCCATGGCCGCGAGCCTACCCTGTGGGCATGGCACCGCCGGCGCCCGACCGCGGCCTGTCTCCCCGCGCCCGCGCGGTGCTCGGCCGCGTGCGGGCGATCCCGCCCGGCTTCGTGCGCACCTACGGCGACGTCTCACCGGGCGCGCCGCGCTTCGCCGGCTCGGTGCTGGCGGGCTGCGACGACGCCACGGTCCCCTGGCACCGGGTCGTCCGCGCCGACGGCACGCTGGCCAAGGGCCGCGAACAGCGGTCCCGGCTGCTCGCGGAGGGGGTGCCGTTCCGGGGCGACCGCGTCGACCTGCGCTCCGTGCGGATCCCCGCCTGAGGATCGGGAACGCCGGGTGCCGAGCCGGGGGCTGGGCCGCCGCCGGGGCTTATCCGGCCGCGCGCCGGGCTGCAGCGATCAGCGCATCGGGCGACGGCCGGTCGTCCGGCCCGACGCTGCGGTAGATCCACGCCACGCGGCCGTCGGGCGCGAGCACGACGTCGCCCCCGAGCTGCAGCGTGTCCTGCCCCGACCAGGCCGTGCGCTGCCCGGAGCGCACGAGCCGCCAGTAGCGCCGCCACACCGCCGGATGCAGCCAGACCCGCGCGACCGACCCGCGGCCGAATCCGAACGCCCGGTAGGCCGCCCGCTCGGGATCGCCGAACAGCTCGATGCCCGGCACGTGCAGCTCCTGCGCGAACCGCCCGAGCAACGCAGGGGGCGAGAACGTGACGCACGCAACGCGGCCCGGCAGCTCGTCCCGTCGCTCCTGCACCTGCACGAGGTGCTCCCGGCACGGCAGTCAGCCGAGGTGGCGCAGGAAGATCAGGACGGCCGCCTCGCCCCGGAACCCGGCAAGCGACGCCTGGCTCCCGTCGGCCCGGGTCAGCGGCACGTCCGGCACGAGGTCGCCGACGGCCAGCGTCATCGGGGCGGGCGCGCAGTCGGTCGGGGCACGCGACCGCCCTCCGCGCCGCTCTCGGTGGCCGGGCCGCGCGGCGCCGCGATCCCCAGGACGCGCATCGACTTCAGGCCGAGCGAGAGCTTCTCGCGACCGTCCGACGACCCGACGTCGAGGCCGGAGAGGTCGCGCACGCGCTCCAGGCGGTAGCGCACGGTGTGGCGGTGGGTGTAGAGACGCTGCGCGGTCTGGGCGACGTTGCCGTCGCAGTCGAGGAACGCCTCGAGCGTCTGGACGAGGTCGGTTTCGTACTGGTCGTCGTAGGCGACGAGCGGCTCCAGCGTCTCGGCGTAGAAGTGCTCGAGTTCCTCGGGGTGCTCGCTCATCGCCGGGAGCAGGAGCCGGTAGGCGCCGGTCTCCTCGAAGGCGAGCGTCGTCCCCTCCTCGTCGGCCTCGGCGACGTTGGCGGCGAGGAGCGCCTCGTTGGCCGCCCGGTGCAGGTCCTGGGGATCGGCGGCCCTGCGGCTGCGTCCGACCGCGAAGGTGAAGCCTGGCAGCGACGCCTCGAGCTCGCGCAGCACCCCCGTCGCAGCGCGCTCGGCGGTGCGATCCTCGGCACCGGGGACGAGCACCGTCACCTCGCCGCTGGGGCCGTGGGGGCGAGCGCCGATCGCCGCGATGGCCGCCGGCGCCGCGGCCCGGGCCGCGCGCTCGCAGGCCGCGAGCACCCGCGGCCGCCAGTCGTCGTCGGTCGCGACGTGGGGATGGGCGCGCACCACCAGGACCGCGCTGCCGGCTCCCAGCGGCACGCCGACCTCGCCGCCCGCGGCGACGATCTCGTCCGCGTCGCGCAGGCCGCGGGTCAGGATCGCGCCCAGGAAGGAGCCGGCGGCTTCGCGCGAGGCGGCGGCGGGCGCCTGGCGGCGCCCGACCTCGGAGGCGATCAGCGCGCGCAGCAGGCCGAGCAGCGTCGGCGACGGCGCCGCGCCGCGCAGGCGCAGCCGCAGTCGTCCAACCGACTCGTCGGCGACCCGCAGGTCGACGACCTCCGACGACGTGTCGTCGTCCAGCAACGCCCGCTCGTCGCCCGGCGAGCGCGCCGCGACGGCCACGACGGTGCCGGTCCGGTCGATCAGCGCCGCGCTGGCGTCGAGCGCCCGGGCCACGGCCCGGACGATCTCGGGCAGGCCGGCGCCGGACTCCACCGCCGCGGAGACCGCATCAAGCGCGCCAAGTTCTGACCCGGCCGGCGCGTCCGCAGGTGGCGCGGGAGGAGTGAGGCGCCGGGCCGGCGCGGAGGACATGCGGACCACAGTGTAGGCGCCGGGCCGTCCCGGCGCGTGCGCGGCTGGCCCGCGGGCCAGCCGATCGCAGCCGGCCTCAGAGCCGGTCGTACTCGTAGATCACGAGCGCCCCGAGCGCGATGCCGGCGCCGACGAGCGTCGCGAGCACGTAGAGCGAGAGCACCGTGGCGGCGAGGCGCTGCCACAGGCGGTCGTACGACGACCAGGCTGGCACGAGGATCAGACCGACGAAGGCGGCCAGCCCGAGCACGCCGGCGCAGCCGGCGACGAGGTAGGCGATCGTTTCGTTGCTCATGGTGGGACGGCAGCCGAGGCGGGCGCCTCGGGCTCGGAGCCATTGTTGCGAAGATGGGTGACGACCAGCGCGACCAGCCCGCAGGACGCGAACACGGCGAAGCCGAGCGCCCACCCCGCGGCCACGTCGCTGAGGTAGTGGACCTGCAGGTACAGGCGTGACAGGCCGACCACGGCGGCGATGCCCAGCGCAGTGCCGACGAGCGCCGCGCGGCTGATGAGCCCGCGCAGCAGCGGCGCCGTCGCCACGGCGGCGGCGACGTAGGCGACCGAGTACGCCGCGTGGGCCGACGGGAAGCTGAAGCCGGTAGCGTCGACGAGCATCCCCTCCGGCCGGGCGCGGCTTTCGGCGGCCTTGGCGATCTGCACCGCCGCGAAGGTCAGCACCCCGCCGGCCAGCAGCGTGATCGCCTCGGCCGGTCGGCGCTTCACGACCAGGAACGCCGCCGCCGCCACGACGGCGACCGCAGCCACGACGGTCGCGCCGAGCCACGTCACGGCCTTCGTCACGTCGACCGCCGTGCCGTCGACGAGGTCGCGCGCTGCGGTCAGGGCGTCGCCATCGCTGCCGGCGAGATACTCGCCGCCGAGGAGCGAGGCCAGGCCGAAGAAGACGAACCAGCCGACGAGCGCGATCGCCAGCAGCGTGGTGAACTCGAGGCCGAGCTGGCCGGGGGTGAAGCGGTTCCACGCGAACTGCAGCGCCGGCCGGGCTCGCCGCCAGGCGGGCACGAGCATCCGCTCCCAGGCCCGCCGGCCGGCGCGGACGCCGAGACCGAGGACGGGCGTGCGCTCGTGCGCGTCGAGCCAGCGCGCGACCGCCTCGCGGTTCTCGTGGACGCGCAGGTAGCGGTAGGCGGCGAACGCGCCGGCGGCCACGACGATGACCGCTCCGAGCGCCAGCACGCCCTGCTTGGCGAAGGTGACGACCCGGTCGAAGCTGCGCCAGAAGAAGAAGCCGAGCAGCGAGAAGGTCGCGGCCCAGATGCCGGCGCCGATGATGTCGTAGGGCAGGAAGGTCCGGAACGGCATCTTCGAGGCGCCCGCCACGAACGGCCCCAGCGCCCGAAACAGGCCCACGAAGCGTCCGATCAGGATGGTCGGGCCGCCATGGCGCGCGAAGAAGCGCTCGGTCTGCTCGAGGCGCGCCTCGGTGATCTTCACCCGGGGGCCGTGGCGGACGAGGAAGCCGCGCCCCAGCCGCCGTCCGATGAGGAAGCTCGTCACGTCGCCGGCGACGGCGGCGATCCAGACGATGGCGATCAAGACGACGATGTCGATCTCCCCCTGGCCGGCGACGAGGCCGCCGACGAGGATCGTCGTCTCCCCCGGCACGATCAGGCCGACGAACGCCCCGGTCTCGAGGAAGGCCAGCGTGCCGACGAGCAGGTACGTCCAGGCGCCGAGCGTGCGGCCGACGTCCTCGAGCAGCTTCTCGAGATCGGGGAACTCGATCGCCCCGGTCCCGTAGACGGCGGCGGCCACGGCCACGAGGATCCCGACGATCCGGACCTCCCAGCCGGTGCGCCGCCAGCGCCAGGCCAGCGCGGCGACGACCGCGGCCGCCACGGCGAACCACAGCGGCTTCATGGCGACGCCTCCGCGCCGGCGCCTTCCGGGCCCGCCCCGTCGCCGGCCACCGGCGCCGCCACCGTGGCCCCGGGGAACCGGGCGGCCAGCGCGGCTGCCTCGGCCTCGAGGCCCGGCGCG
>CAZEKK010000006.1:0-2770 GCA_964512905.1 uncultured Solirubrobacteraceae bacterium | reverse complement strand
GCCAGCGGCGGGAGCGGCTGCACCTCCTCGCCGGCGCCGCCGACGAGCGCGAGGCCAGGCGCGAGGAGCGCCGGGACGTCGGCGCCGAGACCCGGAGCGATCGCGGCGAGGCGCGGGTCGTCCGGCCGCCCTGCCGCGCGAGCCGCAAGGCGCAGGACCGCGGCCGCGTCGCTCGAGCCGCCGCCCATGCCCGCCGCCACCGGCACTCGCTTGTCGATCGTGATGCGCTGCGGCGGGCCGCTCCAGCCGGACGCCTCGCGGTAGGCGCGCAGGGCGGCGGCCGCGAGGTTCGGCCCCTCGACGCCCGGGCAGGAGATCTCGTCCTCCCCGTCGGCGCGCCCGGCCGGACCGAGCGCGACCGCGTCGGCCAGCGAGAGGGCCTGCACGAGCGAGACGAGCGCGTGCAGGCCGTCGGGCCGCACCGGCCCGAGGCAGAGGGCGAGGTTCACCTTCCCCGGAGCGGCGTCGCGCAGGACCGCGGACGCCGCGGCAGCCGCGCCCGTCATCGCCCCGCGGCCAGCGGCCGGGAGGCCGGCCACGCCAGCCGGTCGGCGAGGTCGGCGAACTGGGCGGGCGTCAGCCGCTCCGCGCGCACGTCGGCGGGCACGCCGAGATCCGCCAGGGCGGCACGCGCCGCGTCGCGAACGCCGGGGGGCGCCTCCGGCGCGAGCGACAGCGACCGCGCGAGCGCCTTGCGCCGGTGGGCGAAGGCGGCCGCCACGAACGCGCGCGTGGCGGCAGCCGCCGCGGACCGGCGCCGCTCCAGCCCCACGAGCACGGAGTCGACGTTCGGCACCGGGAAGAACACGGTCCGCGACACCGCCCGCAGCACGCGCACGTCGCACGCCGCCTGGGCGAGCACCGACGGGACGCCGTAGGCGCCGCTGCCGGGCGCCGCGGCCAGGCGCTCCCCCACCTCGCGCTGGACCATCGCCACCCACCGCGTCGCCTCCGGAAGCTGCTCGATGGTCCGCAGGATCGCGGTCGCCGCGATCCCGTAAGGGAGGTTGGCAACCACCTTGCCCGGGGCGGGATCGAGCGCCGCGAGGTCGAGGCCGAGGGCGTCGCCGAGGTGCAGCGTGGCGTTCGGGTGCGGATCCAGCGCCTCGCGCAGCGGCGGTTCGAGCCGCGGGTCGATCTCGACGACGTGGACGTGGGCCGTGCGGGCGGCGAGGTACTCGGACAGCACGCCGAGCCCGCCACCGATCTCGAGCACCACGTCGCCGGAGTCCAGCGCGGCGGCCCGCCCGATCACGTCGAGCAGGTTCGAGTCCACGAGGAAGTTCTGCCCGAGGTCGCGGTTGGGCCGCACGTCGAAGGCCTTCATCCGGCGCACGCTCGGCTGAACCGCGCCTGCCCGGGCGGGCGTTCCCGGGGCCGGCCCGGCCGTCACCATCCGAACACCTCGGCGGCGTTGCGGTCGACGGCCGCCTCGAGGTCGGCCGGCTCCATGCCGCGCGCCGCGGCAACCGCGGCGGCGGTGTGGACGACGAAGGCCGGCTCGTTGCGCTGGCCGCGCCGCGGGACCGGTGCCAGGTACGGCGCGTCGGTCTCGACGAGCAGACGGTGCAGCGGCACCCGCGCTGCTGCGGCCCGCAGCGCCTCGGCGGCCGGGTACGTGACGTTGCCGGCGAACGAGATCCACCACCCGTGGGCCGCGCAGCGCTCCACCTCGTCGGGCATCGAGAAGCAGTGCAGGATGACGTCGACCCCCGCCGCCTCGCGCTCGAGCATCGCCAGCGTGTCGGCCGCGGCGTCGCGAGTGTGGATCACCAGCGGCTTGGCGGTCTCCCGGGCGAGAGCGATGTGCGCCGCGAAGGCCCGTGCCTGATCCTCCGCGGTCGCGCCGGCGCGGTAGTAGTCCAGGCCGGTCTCGCCGATGGCGACGCAGCGCTCGTGCGCCGCCAGCGCCCGCAGCTCGGCGAGATCGGCGTCGTCGAACCCCGTTGCCTCGT
Source organism: uncultured Solirubrobacteraceae bacterium (assembly GCA_964512905.1). Taxonomy (GTDB): domain Bacteria; phylum Actinomycetota; class Thermoleophilia; order Solirubrobacterales; family Solirubrobacteraceae; genus CANJIV01. Next base: position 815 of record CAZEKK010000006.1, on the reverse strand, counting down.
TCGGGTGGCGGCCGACCGCGGCGAAGACCTGCGGGAAGGCCTCGGCCGCCGCGAGCGCCGCCCGGCAGTCGGCGCCGTCCAGGCCGACCGTGAGGATCCGGTCGACGCCGGCGGCCGCCGCCTCGGCCACGAGGTCGGCGGCGGGCCGCGGGCACCGGTGCAGATGGCTGTGGCTGTCGATCACGGCGGGCGCGTCGGTCCGGGCGCAGGCGATCCGCCGCTCAGCGCTTGGGGAAGAGCGGTCCGGGGGACGTGACGGCCGCGCCAGCGGCGGTGGCCCCCAGGCGCGCCCCGCCGAGGTCGAGCGAGGGGCGTCCGAGCGCCTCGAGCAGGCGTTCCGCCGTCGCGGGCAGGTAGGGATGCAGCAGGACGGTCACCACGCGCAGCCCCTCGGCCAGGGTGGCCAGGGTCACGTCGAGGTCTTGGGCCCGGGCCTCGTCCTTGGCCTGCTGCCAGGGGGCGCGCTCCTCGACGTAGCGGTTCAGCCGGCGCACGCGCTGCCAGATCTCATCCAGCGCCGCCGTGAGTTCGGCGCGGTCCAGCAGCGAACAGACACGATCGGCCAGGCCGTCGAACTCGCCGACGAGCACCGGATCCGGCTCGGCCTGCGGCACGACCCCGCCGCGATAGCGGCTCACCATCGCGAGCGTCCGGCTGGCGAGATTCCCGTACTCGTTGGCCAGCTCGGACTCGTAGCGGGCCTCGAACCCGGCGGTCGAGACCGAGCCGTCCTGACCGAACGAGACCTCGCGGCAGCAGTAGTAGCGCAGCGCGTCGGTCCCGTAGCGCTCCATGACCGTGAACGGGTCGAGGAC
>CAZEKK010000005.1:2577-24769 GCA_964512905.1 uncultured Solirubrobacteraceae bacterium | reverse complement strand
CCGATCAAGACGTTCGGCCTCGCGTTCGCGTTCGCGTTCCTGGCCTGCGGGCTGATCGCCCACCGCCGCCTGCGGGAACTGGGCAAGCCGGGTGACTGGGCCTACGAGGTGATGTTCGCGGCGCTGCTCGGCGGCCTGGTCGGGGCGCGGGTCGACTACATCATCCAGAACTACGATTCGGTCAAGGGCGACCTGCTCGGCAACATCTTCTCCGGCACCGGCCTCGTCTTCATCGGCGGCGTGATCGGCGGCGCCGTGGCGGTGTCCCTGTGGGCGAGGTGGCGCGGCCTGCTCGACGCCAGGCTGCTCGACATGGCCGCGCCCGCGATCGCGCTCGGGTACGCGATCGGCCGGATCGGCTGCCAGGTCTCCGGCGACGGCGACTACGGGATCGCATCCTCGCTGCCGTGGGCGATGGCCTACCCCGACGGCGCGGTGCCGACCACCACCGAGGTACACCCCACGCCGATCTACGAGACGCTCGCGATGGGCCTGGCCGCGTGGTGGCTGTGGCGGATGCGCGACCACGTGCGGCCCGGCATGCTGATGCCGCTCTACCTCGTCATCGCGGGCATCGAGCGGTTCCTCGTCGAGTTCATCCGCCGCAACGACGAGGTTGCCCTCGGGCTCACCACCCCCCAGATCGAGAGCCTCATCGCGCTCGTGGCCGGGCTCATCTGGCTTGGCGTCGTCCGGTCCCGGCAGGGACCGATCGTCACGTCGAGTCCGCTCGGTCCGCGGCCGGCTCCTGCCTGACGCCCCCCGCGGGCCGGGGCGCCGTCAGGTCCGGCCCAGCGCCCGCTCGATGAAGCGCAGCGCGACGCCCTGCAGTTCGGCGTCGTGCTGGATCGACCGGTGGTGCCCGCCCGGGGTCACGATCAGCCGCGTTCGCGGGCCGGCCGCTGCCGCCAGCGCGCGTGAACGCGCGACCGGCACGCGCTCGTCGCCCTCGGCGTGGAGCAGCAGGAGCGGAACGTCGAGCGCCGCCACGACCCGCTGCGCATCGATCGTCTCCAGCAGCGGGCGCAGGGCGGCGCGGTCGGCGTCGAAGGCGAATGCGTTGGTGTCGAGGCCGCGCAGCAGCAGCGCGGCGTCGGCGGGGCAGATCGCCACGACTGCCCCGGCGCCCGCCCGCTGTGCCGCGGCGATGGCGAGGAAGCCGCCCATGCTCGACCCCCGCAGGGCAACCGGACCGGGCGGCAGGAGCGACGCGGCCGCGGCCACGTCCTGGACCGCCCGGGCGTCCATCGGCCCGTCGCTGTCGCCATGCCCGCGCTGGTCGAACGCGACAGCCGCGAACCCGGCCGCCCGGGCGGCGCGCGCGAAGTCGAAGTGGCTCTCCTTCGTCGAGCCGGCCCCGTGGATGATCACGATGCCGCCCCGCGGTGGTCCTGCCGGGAGGAAGCGGGCGTATGCGAGGCCGTCGTGGCGCCCGAGGTCGTCAGGCGGGTCGGGCGTCGGCAGGCGCATGCCGCCATTGTCGCGCCCGCCCGACGCCGCGCCCGCCCAGCGCCCATAATCGGCGGATGGCCGTTGCCCCCGATCCTGCCGCGCTGCACGCGCCCGGCGACCCCGCCCTCGAGGCGATCGCGCCGGGCCTGGCCCGCGTCTACCCGCTCGGCGCGCGCGTCACCGGCGACGGGCGCCTCGAGATCGGCGGCTGCGACGCCGCCGATCTCGCGCGCGAGTTCGGCACGCCCGCCTACGTGGTCGCCGAGGACGACCTGCGGGCCCGTGCCCGCGCCTTCCGGGAGACGTTGGCGGCGGCGCACGAGCCCGGGCGCATCGTCTTCGCCTCGAAGGCCTTCCCGTGCACGGCGGTCTATGCGCTCTTCGCCGACGAGGGCCTGAGCTGCGACGTGGCCTCGGGCGGCGAACTCGCGTTGGCGTTGCGCGCAGGCTTCGATCCCGCGGACGTCGTCGTGCACGGCAACGCGAAATCCGCGGCCGAACTGCAGGCGGCGACCGACGCGGGCGTGGGGCTGATCGTCGTCGACGCGCTCGACGAGATCGACCGCCTCGCGGCCGCGGTCGCCCGCACCGGACGCCCGCAGCGCGTGCTCGTCCGCGTCACGCCCGGCATCAAGCCGGCCACGCACGACTTCATCTCGACCGGCCAGCTGGACTCCAAGTTCGGCCTGCCCGTCGAGGAGGCGCGGGTCGCGCTCGAGCGGCTCGCCGGCGTGCCGGGCATCGCGGTCGCCGGCCTGCACATGCACATCGGATCGCAGGTCTTCGAACTGGAGTCCTTCCGGCGCGCCGTGCGCGAGCTGTCGGCGCTCGGGCGCTTCGACGTCTACGACCTCGGCGGCGGCCTCGGCGCCGCCTACACCGCCGCCGACCACCCGCCGACGATCGAGGAGTACGTCGCCGCCAAGATCAGCGCCCTGCGCGAGGCCGGCGCGGCCGAGGACGCGACGGTCCTGCTCGAGCCCGGCCGGTCGCTGACCGCCAACTCGACGGTCACGCTCTACACCGTCGAATCGGTCAAGCGCGGGGTGTCCACCTACGTGGCCGTCGACGGAGGCATGTCCGACAACCTGCGACCGATGCTCTACGGCGCCGTCTACGAGGCGGCCATCGCGACGCGGATGCAGCCCGGCGGCGAGACGTGCCACGTCGCCGGCAAGCACTGCGAGTCCAGCGACATCCTCGTCCGCGACGTGCGGCTGCCGGACCCGGTGCCAGGCGACGTCCTGGTCACGCCGGCCACGGGCGCATACGGTCACGCGATGGCCAACACCTACAACGGCGTGCCGCGGCCGCCGGTGATCTTCTGCCGGGACGGGGACGCACGCGTCGTCGTGCGCCGGGAGACCGTCGACGACCTGGTCGCCCGTGACGTCCCCTGACGCCGCCACCGAGTTCCGCATCGGGCTCCTCGGGCACGGGACCGTGGGCGCCGCGTTCGACGAGCTCGTGGCCGGGCGGGCGGACGGCGTCGCCGCGCTGACCGGGCGCCGCCCCGTGATCAGCGGCGTGCTCACGCGCTCCCGCGGGAACGCCGAGGAGATCGTCGCCGGCGCCGACGCGGTGGTCGAGCTCATGGGCGGGATCGAGCCCGCCCGCACGCTCGTCCTGGCCGCGCTGCGGTCCGGCACGCCGGTGGTCACCGCGAACAAGCAGCTGCTCTCGCAGCACGGCGAGGAGCTGTGGGATGCGGCCCGCACGGCCGGCGTCCAGCTGGGCTTCGAGGCGGCCGTCGCGGGAGTCGTTCCGATCATCCGGGTGCTCGCCGACTCGCTGGCGGGCGCGCGCATCGACCGGCTGCACGGGATCGTGAACGGGACTGCGAACTTCATCCTCACCGAGATGGCGGGGGCCGGACCGGCCGGGGGCGAGGGCATGGGCTACGCCGCCGCGCTGGCCGAGGCACAGCGGCTCGGGTACGCCGAGGCCGACCCGGGCGAGGACGTCGACGGCCGTGACGCCGCTGCAAAGATGGCGATTCTCGCCCGGCTGGCCTTCGGCACGCCGGTCCACCTCGACGACGTCGTCTGTGAAGGCATCGAGCACGTCACGGCCGACGACATCGCCTACGCGAAGGAGTTCGGCCTCGCGCTCAAGCTCGTCGGGACGGCCGAGCGCGTCGATGGCGGCCTGTCGGTTCGCGTCCATCCCGCGTTCCTGTACCGGGGGCACCCGCTGGCCGCCGTCAACGGTCCGTTCAACGCCGTGACGGTCGAGTCGCCGGCCATCACCGAGATCACGCTGTCGGGCCCCGGCGCCGGCGGCCCCCAGACCGCGAGCGCGGTGCTCGGTGACGTCGTGGACCTGATCCGAGGCGGGCCGCCCGTGCCCGCGCCGACCGAGCGCCTGGCGATCGTGGCCGACGTGGTGTCGTCCTTCTATCTGCACCTCGAGGTCGCCGACGAGCCCGGCGTCCTCGGGCAGATCGCGCAGATCCTCGGCCTCCAGGGGGTGTCGATCAAGTCGGTCGTCCAGCGCGGCCTCGGCGGGGAGGCCCGCCTCGCAATGGTCGTCCATCCCGCGCTGGAGTCGCGGTTCTTCGCCGCCTGCGATCTCATCGCCGGCCTCGACGTCCTGCGGGCCGCGCCACGCGCGATCCGGGTGATCGAGGAGCAGTTCGACTCGTGACGCCGTGACCGGGCTGATCGAGCGCTACCGCGACCGCCTGCCGTTCGAGGCTGGCGATCCCGTCGTCTCCCTCGGCGAGGGTTCGACGCCGCTCGTCCTGGCTCCGGTGCTGTCGGAGCGGGTCGGCGCCGAGGTGCACCTGAAGCTCGAGGGCTCCAATCCCACCGGCTCGTTCAAGGACCGGGGCATGACCTGCGCCGTGTCGGCGGCCGTGCGCGCCGGCGCCGAGGCGGTCATCTGCGCCTCCACGGGCAACACCGCGGCGAGCGCTGCCGCCTACGCGGCACGCGGCGGGCTGCGGGGCGCCGTGATCGTTCCGGAGGGCAAGATCGCCACGGGCAAGCTGGCCCAGGCGCTCATGCACGGCGCCCGCGTGGTCGCTCTGCGGGGGAACTTCGACCAGGCGCTGGCGCTCGTGCGCGAACTCGTGCAGTCCCATCCGATCGCCCTCGTGAACTCGGTGAACCCGTTCCGGCTGGAGGGGCAGAAGACGGCGGCGTTCGAGGTCGTCGAGGTCCTCGACGGCGCGCCCGACGCGCTGTGCATCCCGGTGGGCAACGCGGGCAACATCACCGCGTACTGGAAGGGCTTCGTCGAGGCCCAGACCGCCCCGCGGATGCTCGGCTTCCAGGCATCGGGTGCGGCCCCGCTCGTGCGCGGGGCGCCGGTGCAGCGCCCCGAGACGGTCGCCAGCGCGATCCGGATCGGAAACCCGGCGCGATGGGAGGAGGCGATGGCGGCGGTCACCGGGTCGGGCGGCGCCATCCGCGAGGTCACCGACGACGAGATCCTCGCTGCCTACCGCCTGCTCGCCGCGCACGAGGGCGTCTTCTGCGAGCCCGCGTCGGCGGCGTCGGTCGCCGGGCTGCTGCGCTACGGCGCCGACGGAGCCGAGCGGGTCGTCTGCGTGCTGACCGGGCACGGGCTCAAGGATCCGCAGACGGCGCTCGCCCAGGCGGGCGCGGTCGTCCCGTGCGAGCCCGAGATCGGCGCCGTCGAACGGGCGGTGCTCGGATGAACCGGCGGCGCCTGGTCCGCGTGCCGGCCTCCTCGGCCAACCTCGGACCCGGCTACGACGTGCTCGCGGCTGCGCTCGGGCTCCACATGGAGCTCGAGGTCGAGGAGACCGGACGCTTCGAGGTCGTCACCGACCTCGACATCGCCCGCGACCGCCGCAACCTCGCAGTCCGGGCGTTCGAGCGCCTGCATCCCGCCGACGACTTCCGCTTCACGATCCGCTCGAGCATCCCGCTGTCCGGCGGCCTTGGCTCCAGCGCGGCGGCGATCGTGGCCGGCCTCGTGGCCGCCGACCACCTGTTCGAACTCGACGCCGACGTCCTGTCGCTGGCGGCCGAGCAGGAAGGGCACGCCGACAACGTCGCGGCGGCCCTGCTGGGCGGGTTCGTGGTCTGGACCGACGGGAAGGCAACGCGGTTCGACGTGCCCGCGGGCCTGGAAGCCGTGCTCGTCGTCCCCGAGGAGGCGGTGCACACGTCGCACGCCCGCGCCGCGATCCCGCCGGTCGTGCCGATCGCCGATGCCGCGTTCAACGTCGGCCACGCGGCGCTCCTCGTGCTCGGCCTCGCGCGCGGCGAGTGGGATCTCGTCGCCCGCGGCCTGCGCGACCGCCTCCACCAGCCGGCCCGGGCGCACCTCTTCCCGCGCTCGATGGAGATCGTCGCGGCGGCCGAGGACCTCGGGGCGCTGGGCGCGACCGTCTCGGGCGCCGGGCCGTCGGTGCTCGTCTGGACGCACTACGAGCAGACCGGCGCGCTCGTCGAGCGCCTGCGCGGTCGCTGCGAGGGCTGGGCCGTCGTGCGCCGGGTTCCGTTCGAGCCCTACGGCGCCGACGTCCGCGCCCTCGTGTGATCGGCGTGCCGGCCCGGCGGCGGCTCAGGCGACGACCGTGACCTGCGTGCCGAGCGGGATCTGGCGGACGAGGCGCTTCATCACGTCGGCCGGCGCCCGGATGCAGCCCAGGCTCACCGCCTGCCCGATCGAACTGGGGTCCGACGTCGCGTGGATCGCCAGCCGGTCTCCGCCGCCCCATCCCTGCGGGATGTTCGGCTGCTGCCCGCTGAGGGCCAGCGCGCAGCATCCGTAGGGCGTGTACTTCTTGATCAGCAGCTTGTCCGTCACGCCGTAGCGGCCGAGCGGCGTCTCGTGGTTGGGCCGGCCGACGGCCACGGTGATGCGCGAGATCACCCGGCCTGACTTGCGGATGACCAGCTTGCGCTGCGACCGCTCGATGGTCAGCGCGTACGGGCTTCGGTAGAAGCGCAGGCCCCGGTTGCGGATCCAGCCGATCCGGTTGTTCGGCATCTCGGTGGCGATGACGCCGAGCCAGGCGCCGCGCCGCGCGACGACCGGGAGCAGCCGCGGCGACTTCCACTCGGTGCGCACAGGGAGCGCTGCGACGACCTTGCCGCCGGGCGTGGCGTGCAGGCGGGCGGGCCGCAGCAGTTCGGCGCTCAGCGTCCCGCGCGGCTTGGCCGGCGTGGCGTCGCGCGGGGCCACCGGCGTGCCGCCCGCGGGGTCCTTCGCGGTCTGGGGCGTCGGCTTGAACGTCGGCCCGCCGTCGGCCGAGGCGCCGGTGTCGCCGCCGCACCCGCCGAGCGCCGCGGCGGCGGCGACCGCCGCGATCAGGGCGACGACCGCGCGCTCCGTCGCGCCGGGCCGCCCCAGCCTCACGAGGGACCGGCTCCGTTCGGCGAGAGCTGTGCGAGCTTGCGGCGGGCGCCGCCCAGCCCGAGCCGGTCCAGCGCCTCGTCGGCCAGCGCGACGTAGTCCGCGCCGAGATCCGGTCGGTAGTCGAGGATCGAGACGGCGCGCTCGGCGGACTCGGCGTAGCCGATGGACTGCCGGATCACCGTGGTGAAGAGCTTGTCGCCATAGTGCTCGGCCAGGGAAGCCTGCGCCTCACGCGAGTGGATCGTCCGCATGTCGGCGAGGTTGAGCAGCACGCCGAGGAACGCGAGGCCGGGATTGAGGGATTCGCGGGCGAGTTCGACCACCTCGAGCGCCTGCTCGACTCCCTGGAGCGCGAAGTACTGCGCCTCGGCCGTCACGAGTGCGTAGTCGGCCGCGACGAGGGCGTTGACGGTCAGGAGCCCGAGCGCCGGCGGGCAGTCGATGAGGATGACGTCGTAGGCGTCGCCGACGGGCGCCAGCGCCCGCCGCAGGGTCATCTCGCGGCCCATCTTGCCGCCCAGCGTCAGTTCGGCCTCGGCGAGCCGGAGATTGGCCGGAATCACGTCGCCGTGGATCGCCTCGATCGCGGTGCAACGCCCGGTCAGGACGTCCGCGATCGTCGGGTCGGCCTCGGGGTCGACGTCGAAGTAGTCGGCGAGGTTGCCCTGCGGATCGAGGTCGATGGCGAGCGTGGAGAGGCCAATGCGGCGGAACACGTCCGCCAGCGTTCGGACCGTCGTGGTCTTGCCGGTGCCGCCCTTCTGGGACAGGACTGCGATCGTCGCCGCCATCCCCCGCGACTATAGAGGGAGGGCAGGGCGGGGGAGCCGCGTGCTGCGGCTCAGCCGACGGCCTCGCCGGCGGTCCCGGCCGGGACCGATTCCACGTGCAGGTAGCGCAGGCAGTGGCATCCGACGACGATCTCGTCGCCGTCGCGCAGCGGGCTCCACTCGACACGTTCGCCGTTCACGAAGACGCCGTTGAGGCTGCGATCGTCGAGCACCCGCACCCCGTCGGCCTGGCGCACGACGAGCGCGTGGCGCCGGGACACCGTCGGGTCGTCGAACCGGATGTCGGCGGCCAGGCTGCGCCCGATGCGCGTCCACTCGTCGGCGAGCGGCACGACGTCCACCTCGCCGCCGTCGTCGAAGGCCAGGTACTCGCCGGGGGCGCCGATGCGGGCCCGGACGTCGGACACCCACTCGGGCTCATCGCCCGGCGTGGCGCCGGCCAGGCGCTGCGCGCCACGCCGAGTCTCGAAGAGCGATGCCCGCAGGAACTGGGTTCCTTCGCATGCCGGACACGGCGGGAGTTCGTCCTCGGCGGCCAGCACGACGACGTACCCGCACGAGGAGCACCGAAAGGAGCCGATGCCCGGGAGGGTGCCAGTCTCGATCGAACCCATGTCCTGCCTCTCTCTCGTGCCGCCGCGCGCGGCGGCAACGTTGCCCACCAGGATCGTACTCCGAGTGTCAACGTGCCGGAGGCCCCGCGTGGACGCCCCGGAGGGACGTTGCGGCGGCGCTCGTGCAGCGGCAGGAAGGCGGCGGATCGGGCCGAAATCCAGCCCATGCGACACATCCCCGCCACCTTCCCGGCGTTCGAACGCGCGCTGCTGCGCAAGGGCATCTCGTCGCGCGCCGCCGGCAGCCCCCGCTGCTACGACTGCCGCCGGACGCCGCTCGTCGGCGAGCGGATCTACCAGTACGACGACGGTCGCCAGCGGTGCGAACTGTGCCGCGCGGTCTGCCGGGAGGCCCCGCTCCAGTCCGAACTGGTCCGGAGCACCGAGCAGGGCCAGTCGGTCCGGCTCACCATTCGCGCGGCGTAGGCCTTCGGCTGGGTCTGTCCGGCCCGCTCCGGAGCGGGCCGCTGTGCTGCCGGGTGCGAGTGCGGACTCGTGCCCTGCGTACCGGTCGGTTCCCCGTGTTCTGTGGGTGGGTCAGGGACGCCCGGCGCGGGCGGCCCGGTGGCGCCACCGGTTGAGCATCGAAAGGGGACGGTGTCACAGCCGGGTGAGAGTGCACCCGTCTGCGCCGGTTGAAGGTGCACCCCTTGCGGGGCGGGCGCTCGCCGCGCGCCGCTCTGTGCCGTCCTGGAACACAGCGTCAGTACTTCCGGGACGAAAGCGTGCTGGTTCTCCGCGCGCGGCGTGCCACGTTCGGCTGATGCTCCAGCCTGGGCCTGAAGCGACGCACTGTGGGACGTTCCAGGCCCAGGCTGCAGGCCGACCATCGATCACGCCAACGCGACGCTTGCTCTGCAACAGAACGGCGTCGACACGGGCGCGCAACGAAGGCGGGCGCCCGTGGGCGGAGGGTGCGTACGCCTCGGCTGCGGCTCCGCTCCGCTCGTAGTCCGTTTCCGGCGCCCGCGGGCTGGCGCGAACCCGTCGAGTGCGGCCTACTGCACGCCGAGCGCCGCCGGCGTGACGGCGGTCGGGGCAGCTAGCGGTCCGCGGGCGTGCGCTTCGTGACGGACGCGGGCCGGACGCGGGCCCGGATGGCGCCGCCGGCGTCACGGCTCGTGCACACCGCCGCGGGGCTTCGGCGCGGTCCCCCACCGGGACGCCACCGGATCGCTGCGCCAGCGGCGGCGGTGCGCGTCGTCCTCGTGGCGCTCGTGGTCGGGCGCAGCCCCGGCATGAGACACGCGACGGGCATGCGCCGGCACAGTCCGCCCGCTGCCCGCAGCCGCGGATAGACTGCCGCGCGTGGATCCCGTGACCGTGTCGATCGTCGTGGCTCGTCCTCGCCAGGAGGTGTTCGAGTACCTCGCCGACGTGGCGAACCACGCCGAGTTCAACGACCACTTCCTCGTCGACTGGCGGCTCACCCGTGAGGACTCCTACGGCCTCGGCGCCGGCGTCCGGTTCCGCGTCAAGGCGCCGCTGAACCGCTTCGGCTGGGCCGACATGACGATCGTCGAGGTCGCGCCGCCGCACCGGATCGTCGAAGCAGGCCGGTCGGGCAAGTACAACCGCCAGAAGGCCCTGACCGTGTGGAGCCTGCGCGAGGCGCACGGCGGGGGGACCGAGGTCGAACTGACGTCCGAGATCGAGCCGGCGCTGCCGACGGACCGGTTCATGGAATCCTTCGGCGCGCGCGGGTGGTACCGCCGGAAGCTCACGCGGTCCCTGAAGCGCCTTCGCCAGATCCTCGAGGACGGGGAGGGACGCGGCCAGCGGGCGACCATCGCCGGCGGGCCCCGCGCCGTGACCATCGCGCCCCGCTCGACGCTATAGACTGCCCGCCGCCATGGCCGCCCTGCCCCGCGTCCTGACCGCCGTCCTCGCGCTCACGCTCGCCGTGGGCGTCACCGCGTGCGGCGATGAGGAGCCGAAGACCTTCGGGGCGACTGAGGGTGCCTACCTCGACATCGGCGAGATGACCTACCAGGTCCAGATCTCGCGGCAGCTGAATCCGCGCGACGAGGAGGACCGGGCCTACTTCGAGGGCATCGCGCCCCGGGACCGGCGCCTCGCGCCCAACGAAGTGTGGTTTGCGGTCTTCATGCGCGTCCAGAACGGCTCGAGCGAGCCGCAGGTCGCCGCCAACGCGTTCGAGATCGCCGACACCGAGGACGACAGGTACGAGCCCCTGCCGCTCGCCCCGTCGAACCAGTGGGCCTATCGGGGCGGCATCGTCCCGCCCGGCGGCGGGCCTGCCGCGACCGACAACGGCTTCATTCCGCGTCCGAACTCGCCGCCGGCGAACGGCGTCATCCAGGGCTCGCTGCTGCTGTTCAAGCTGCCGCTCACGGCGCTGAACAACCGCCCGCTCGAGCTGTCGATCCGTTCGGCACAGGGCGCGGCGAGCGTCGATCTCGACATCTGAGAACCCGCTTCAAGAACGCCGGGCACCCGTCTCATCCTGAAACGGGTTCTGGCCGCTCCGCCGCTCACTTCAGCGCGTCGGCGATGACCTGGCGGGCGATCGGCGCGGCGAAGTCGCCGCCCGCGCCTGCCTGGATCCGCAGGACCGCGACCACGATCCGCGGCCGCTCCGCGGGCGCGAAGGCCGTGAACCAGGCGTCGTCGGTGAGGCCGCCGCCGAGCTCGGCCGTGCCGGTCTTGCCGGCCACGGTGATGCCGCCAATCTGGGCGTTCTTGCCGGTGCCGACCTTCACCACCTCGGTCATCAGCTTCGTGAGGGTGCGGGCCGTGCGGCGCTTCATGACCCGGGTCGGCTTCGGCGTCGGCTTGGAGACGAAGCGCGGCGGATAGCGCAGGCCGCCGGTCGCGACGGTCGCCGCGACCGACGCCAGCTGGAGCACGGTCGCCTGCACCTTGCCCTGCCCGATCGCCGACGAGCCCAGGTCGAGATCGCCGGTGAACGTCTGCGGGATCGAGGACGTCTCGGCCCCATCGATGCCGGGGCTCTGGTTGAACCCGAAGCGTTCGGCGTACTCGACCAGGCCCTTGCCGCCGACCTTGACGCCGAGCGGCGCGAAGACCGAGTTGCACGATTCCGCGAACGTCTCGAGGAACGAGCCGCCGCACGCCTCGCCGCCCGCGTTGGAGAGCAGGAAGCCCTCGATGTTCGCCGAGGTCTGAACCGGGAACTCGTCGGAGAGCCTGACCTTGCCCTCCTCCAGCGCTGCGGTCGTGGTGATGATCTTGAACGTCGAACCGGGCGGCTGCAGGACCGAGTACGCCTGCCCGGCGACCGCCACGATCTCCCCAGTGGGCCGCATCACGGCCACGCCGCCGATCTGGCCGGCGAGCGCGTTCGACGCGGCGGTGAGGAGCTTGGGCGAGATGGTGGTGCGCACCGCACGTCCAGTTCGCGGTCGCGCCGTCGCGACGACGGTGCGGCCGGCACGCAGCGTGCCGCCCGGCGTGCCGGCGAGCTGATCCTGGAACACGCGCTCCAATCCGGTCAGGCCGACGGCCGCATCCGCCGGGTAGCCGCGGGCGAACAGCCGCACACGCTGGCGCGGCGGCGCCGGGCCGAGCTGGCCGACGATCTCCGACGCGGCGTCCCCGATCTCCGAGGTCCGGCCCTCGCCCTTTGCGAGCGCCTTGCCGTCGCTGGCCAGAATCGGGGAGCGCGCCGGCAGCTCGGTGCGCCGCGTCAGCGCCTGGCCCTCGGCGAGGCCGGGGAACGTGAGCGCCGGCGTCCACGCAACCTTGGCGCTGTCGCCGCTGCCCGTGAACGGGAGCGTGACGGTCCCGCCGACCTCGCCCCAGACACGGGTCCGCATCGTGACCGGAAGGTCGACCTTGCCTTCCTTGGGCTCCCCGACCTTGCCGACTGCCGCGGTGTTCGCTGTCGCCGTGTCCAGGGACCGCTGGTAGGCGGCGGTGAATGCCGTCAGCGAGACGCTGCGCTTCGCGTCGTCGGAGATCAGCTTGTACATCGCGGCGTAGTTGCGGGTGCGCCACGCGTCGGCGAACTGCTCGGCCACCTTCTGCTCGCCCGGGGTGTGGAGCGAGCCGACGACGACGCCCACGATGAAGGCGACGCCGGCGACGATCAGGAGCGGCACCGCGCGGCGGTAGATCCGCTGGCGGCGGTCGTAGCGCGCAGGGGGACGCCGCCGCGCGGCCGTGTCGGACGACCGAGGCCGCGGCGTCGTTGCCGACGATGATGCTCTGCGGCGATCGGCCACTGCGGGGTGAATGTAGTGGAAATCGCCGCCGCTACGCTCAGGTGGGCGCGCCATGACCGCAATCGACTGGATCATCGTCGGCTTCACCGTGCTGCTCGCGATCCACGGGTACGCCCGGGGGTTCGTCGTCGGCGTGCTGTCGCTGGCCGGTTTCGCCGTCGGCGCGTTCGCCGGCGCCCGCCTGGCACCGCTGCTGCTCTCGGAGGGCAGCGCCTCCCCCTACGCCCCGCTGCTCGGCCTCGCCGGCGCCGTGATCGCCGGCGGCATCCTGGCCACCGGGTTCGAGGCGGCGGCGCTGCGGCTGCGGTCGCGGCTGCGGTTCCCGGGTCTCGAGGCCCTCGACGGCCTCCTCGGCGCGGCCCTCACGGCCGCCGTGGCGCTCGGGATCGCCTGGGTGCTCGGCGCCGTGGCGCTCAACGCGCCCAACGCGCCCGACGTCCGCCAGGCCGCGCAGCGGTCGGCGGTGCTGCGCACGCTCAACGACATCCTGCCGCCGTCGGGGCCGATCCTGAACGCGCTCAACCGCCTCGACCCGTTCCCGCGCATCGACGGCCCCGAGGCCAACGTCGGACCGCCTCCGCGCGGGATCGCCCGCGACCGCGACGTCCGGGCAGCGGGGCGCAGCGTCGTGCGGGTGACCGGCACCGCGTGCGGCCTGGGCATCGAGGGGTCGGGGTGGGTCGCCGCTCCCGGCCTGGTCGTCACGAACGCCCACGTGGTGGCGGGCGAGACCGACACGGTCGTCCAGGTCGGCGGGGCGGGCGAGCGCTTCGACGCCGAGGCCGTCGCCTTCGACCCCGCGAACGACCTCGCGGTGCTCGCGACCGAGGATCTCGGCGTGCCGGTGCTCCCGCTCGCCGCCGACCCGCAGGCCGGGACGGCGGCGGCGATCCTCGGGTATCCGGAGAACGGGCCGTTCAGGGCCGAGCCGGGCCGCCTCGGCCAGACCCGCCGCGTGCTCTCGCAGGACGCCTACGGGCGCGGGCCGGTCTCCCGCGACATCGCCTCCCTGCGCGGCCGGGTGCGCCCGGGCAACTCGGGCGGCCCGCTCATCGACGCGCAGGGCCGGGTCGTCACGACGGTCTTTGCGGCCACCGTGAGCGGACGCGAGCAGGGCGGGTACGGCGTGCCGAACCGGATCGTCGAGCGGGCGCTGCGCTCGGCCCGCGGCCCGGTGTCGACCGGCCCGTGCGCCGGGTAGCCGCGAAAGCCTCGGCCGCTCCTCGACTCCGCGAGCTGGCGCTACCGGTCGACGGCGAAGATCCGCCACTCGCCGGGCACGCCCTTCAGCTCGGTCGCACCGCGCTCGGCGAAGGCGATGCCCGACCCCGCGACGAGGTCCTTGACCGTGCTCGACACCAGCACCTCGCCGCCGCGCGCCTCCGCCGCCACCCGCGCGCCGATGTGCACCGCGACGCCGGCGACGTCCTCGCCGCGCAGTTCGACCTCGCCGGTGTGCAGGCCCGCGCGGATCTGGAGGCCGAGCCGGGCGATCGCGTCCGAGATCGCCTCGGCGCAGCGGATGGCCCGGGCCGGGCCATCGAACGTGGCGAACACGCCGTCGCCGGTGTGCTTGACCTCGCGTCCGCGGAAGCGCGCCAGCTCCCCGCGCGTGATCGCGTCGTGGCGCTCGAGCAGCTCGCCCCAGCGCTTGTCGCCGAGCGCCGACGCGTGGCCGGTCGAATCCACGATGTCGGTGAAGAGCACCGTCGCCAGGACGCGGTCGGACTCCTTTGCCGCCTTGCTTCCGGTCAGGAACTCCTCGATCTCGTCGAGCAGCAGGCTGCCGTCGACGATCGGCAGCGTGTCGCCGGGAGGCAGGACGACGTGCCGGGCGCCGGGGATCCGCTCGGCGAGGTAGGTCGAATGACGAGGATCGAACATCGGGTCCCCCTCGCGGTTGATGACGAGCGTCGGCACGCGGATCGACGGCAGCACCGCCCGGACGTCCATCTCGGCGATGAGCGCCATGATCGCGCGCGCGGTGCCGGGGCTGGCCGAGTGGCGCTCGAGCTTGGCGTACCACTCGTTGATGTCCGAGCGCTCCGCCGCCTGCGGCGAGAACAGCCGCAGGCGCGAGGCGCGGCCCCACTCGCCCATCATCTCCTCGATGACCGCGTCCCGTTCCTCCTTGGTCTGCGCCCAGGGCACGTCGTCCGAGCGAGTCGAGCGCGCGAAGGTCGTGTAGAGCATCAGTGCGCGCACGCGCTCCGGGAAGCTCGCCGCGAACAGCATCGCCATCGGCCCGCCCTCCAGCATCGCCACAACCGCGGCGCTCGGCGATTCGGCGGCGTCGAGGACGGCGTTGACGTCGTCCATCTGCTCCTCGAGCGTCGGGACGCCGACCATCGGATCCGACAGCCCGGAGCCGCGACGATCGAACAGGATCAAGCGCGTGAACGAGGCCAGCCGGCTGAAGAAGCGGTTCAGATGCGGCTCCTCCCACAGCAGCTCGACCTGCGAGATCCACGTCGGCACGTAGAGGAGGTCGATGGGGCCGTCGCCGACGACCTGGTAGGCGATGTGGTGGCGACCGCTCTGGGCGTAACGCGTCTGCGGAGTCTCCATCGCGACTGGCACGGTACACCGGCCGTTCACTCACGCGAGGGCGGGGCGGCCGCGGCCGCCCGCTACCCTCCCGCCGGCATGGGCAAGACCCTCGTCATCGCCGAGAAGCCATCCGTGGGCCGCGACCTCGCCCGCGTGCTCCCCGGAGCCTTCCAGAAGCACGACGCCTACCTCGAGGGGCCCGAGCACGTCGTGAGCTGGGCCGTCGGCCACCTCGTCCAGCTCGCCGACCCCGAGGAGTACGACCCGAAGTGGAAGAAGTGGCGGATGGCCGATCTGCCGATCGTGCCGGAGCGCTTCAAGCTCGTGGTCCGCGACGAGCGCTCCAAGAAGCAGATGACTGCGATCACGAAGCTGCTGGCCCGCGACGACATCGACGAGGTCATCAACGCGTGCGACGCCGGCCGCGAGGGCGAGCTGATCTTCGCCTACCTCTACGAGAAGGCCAAGGCGAAGAAGCCGGTCCGCCGGCTGTGGCTGCAGTCGATGACCAAGAGCGCGATCGCCGACGCCTTCGCGCACCTGCGGCCGGCTGCCGAGCTGGCGCCGCTCGAGCAGGCGGCGCGGTCGCGCAGCGAGGCCGACTGGATCGTCGGCATGAACGCGACGCGCGCGGCGACGATCCGGCTGCGGTCCTCGTTCGACGGCGCCGTGTCGCTCGGCCGGGTCCAGACCCCGACGCTCGCGATCATCGCCCGCCGCGAAGAGGAGATCCGGGCGTTCGTGCCCGAGCCCTACTGGCTGGTGGACGCGTTGTTCGCCGCCCCGCCCGCCAACGGCGGCAGTGAGCGCACCTACGAGGGGCGCTTCCACGCCGGCGCGAAGCCGCGGCTGGCCACCGCCGCCGAGGCCGACGCGATCGTGGCGGCTTGCCGCGGCGTCGACGGCGAGATCACCAAGCACGAAACGAAGGAGCGCAGCGAGAGGGCGCCGCTGCTCTACGACCTCACCTCGCTCCAGCGCGACGCGAACTCCCGCTTCGGCTTCAGCGCCAAGCGGACGCTCGCCGCGGCCCAGAAGCTCTACGAGGAGCGCACGGCGCTCACCTACCCGCGCACGAACTCGCGCTTCATCACGCAGGACATGGTCCCCGACATCAAGCCGACCGCGGAGCTGGTCGGCGCCCAGCCGGCCTACGCGAAGGCTGCGGCGTACGTCGCCGGCCTCGACGTCCTCCCGCTCGGGCGGGTCGTCAACGACGCGAAGGTCACCGACCACCACGCGATCATCCCGACGCGCTCAGAGCACAACCCGGAGAAGTGGAGCGAGGACGAGCGCCGCGTCTACGACCTCGTCGCCCGCCGGTTCCTGGCCGTCTTCCACCCCGACGCGGTCTTCGAGCAGACGAACGTTGAGACCACGGTCGCCGGCCACGTCTTCCGCACCCGCGGCCGGGTCCTGGTCGTGCCGGGCTGGCGGGCGGCCTACGGCGAGGAGTCCGACGCCGACGCGCAGGCAGCGGCCAAGGCCGCCGACGAGGACGACGCCGGGCGCGAGCAGCGACTCCCGAAGCTCGAGCCCGGGGAGACGGTGGCAACGCGCAAGGTCGAGGCGGCCGAGAAGGAGACCAAGCCGCCGCGGCGCTACAGCGACGCGTCGCTGCTGGGCGCGATGGAGACGGCTGGCAAGCTCGTCGACGACGACGAGGCGCGCGAGGCGATGAAGGAGTCGGGGATCGGCACGCCGGCGACGCGCGCGGCGATCATCGAGCGGCTGATCTCGGTCGGGTACGTGGAGCGCGACGGTCGCGCGCTGGTGTGCACGGAGAAGGGGCTGAACGTGATCCGCCTGCTCGGCGAGCATCCGCTGACCTCGCCGGGCCTGACCGGGGAGTGGGAGCATCGCCTGGCGCTGATCGAGGACGGCGCCGTGCCGCGCAGGGACTTCATGGACGGGATCGTGCGGTTCACCGGCGAGACCGTGGCCGAGCTGGACGCCAAGCTCAAGGACGTCCGGATTCCACGCGCCAACCTGGGCCCGTGCCCGGTCTGCGGGCGCGACATCGTCGAGAATCGCAAGGGGTACTCGTGCTGGTCGCGCGAGGATCCGGGGTGCGGCTTCGTGATCTGGAAGGCCAAGGCGGGCAAGAACCTGCCGGCCTCGGTGGCGCGCGAGCTGATCAAGACCGGCCGGACCGCGAGGCAGGTCACCGGCTTCAAGGGCCGCAGCGGCCGCTCCTTCCGGGCCAAGCTCGCCCTCCAGCAGTCAGAGGAGGGCAAGTGGCGAGTGGAGTTCGACGAGGCGTGGGCCAAGGAGGGCGCCAAGCCGCCAGAGGCCGAGGCCGAGGCCCCCGAGGCCGAGGGGGCTCCCGCCGCGGCGGACTCCGCGGCGGCGTGACGGTGGGCGCCAGCGCCGGAGCGCCGGTGTGACCACCGCCGAGGCGATCGCCGTCCTTGTCGGGACGGTGGCGCTCGTCGTCGCGGCGGGGCGGTGGCGGCGCGCGGCGTCGAGCGCCAGCCTCGCCGGGGGCGAGCGGCTGCGCCCCCTGGCGCTGCTGGCCATCGAGCCCGTCATCTACGTTGTGCTCGTCGCCGGCCTGCTCGCCGACGAGCTGTCGGAGAGCGCGGCACACCTCGTCGCCGTGCTCGTCGGCGCGGCGGGCGGCGCGTTCCTCGGCCGCTACCGCGCGCGGATCATGTACGTCCGCGCCGACGCTGCGCGCCGCGCCATCGTCGTCCGCCGCAGCGCGGCGGAGTACGCGGCGCTGGCCGTGCTCGTGGTGCTCGAGATCGGTCGCGGGCAGCTGCAGGACAAAGCCGACCGGCTCGACCACCCCCTGAGCCTCCTGCTCACGGCGCTCATCGGCTTCGCCCTCAGCGAGGCGCTCGTCCGCATCGGGATCATGGCCGCCCGGTACCGGCGGGAGATCGCCGGCGGCGGGTAGGTGCCCTGGCGGGGCGGCATTCGCCGCCCGGCCAGCGATGCTTGTCAGAACCGGCCGCCGACCGGCGACCGCCTTCACCCGACACCGTGCCCCTCACCCTCGTCACCGGCCCGGCCAACGCCGGCAAGGCCGGCATCGCCCTGGACGCCTACGCCGCCGCGCTGGCGCACGACCCGGTGCTCGTCGTCCCGACCGGGGCCGACGCCGCGCACTACCGGCGCGAGCTCGCGGTCCGCGGTGCGGTGTTCGGCGGCCAGGTCGGCACGTTCGCCACGCTCGTCCGTGGCGTCGCCGCGGCCACGGGCCTGGCCGGCCAGTCGGTCTCGCCCGTCCAGCGGACGCGCCTGATCGAGACCGTCGTGACGGGCGCGCGCTTCGATCGCCTCGCGCGTTCGGCTGCCGCGCCCGGGTTCGCCGCCGCGGCCGGCGACCTGATCGCCGAGCTCCAGCGGGCCCTCATCTCGCCCCAGCGCTTCACCCAGGCGCTGCGCGCGTGGGCCGGGGACGACGCCGGCCGCCGGCGCTACGCCGACGAGGTCGCGGGCATCTACTCGGCCTATCGCCGCCGACTCGAGCGCCTCGGGCGGGTGGACGACGACCTGCTGGCCTGGCGGGCCGCCGACGCCCTGCGGGCCGACCCGCGGGCGTGGGCCCGCCGCCCGGTGGTCGCCTACGGATTCGACGATCTCACCGTCGCCGAGCGCGACCTGCTCGAGACGCTCGCCGGGCCCGCGGAGGCGCCGGTCATCGTGGCCCTCGCCTACGAGGCGGGCCGCGCGGCGGCGGCGGGGCGCGCGACCACCTACCAGGAGCTGGCCGCGGTCGCCAATGACGAGGACGTCCGCCCGCCGCGCGACGCCCACTACGCCCCCGCGGCGCGGGCCGCGCTGCACCACCTCGAGCGGTGGCTGTTCGAGCCGGCGGTGCCCCGAGTCCCCGCCGGCGACGCCGTGGCCGTGCTCGAGGCCGGCGGCGAGCGCGGGGAGGCCGAGCTCGTCGCGGCCGAGGTGCTCGCCCTGTTGCGCGAGGGCATGCCGGCGGACGCCATCGCGGTGGTCCACCGCAGCCCCGGGTCCGCGGCGCCGCTGCTCGGCGAGGTCTTCGCCGCCTACGGCATCCCGCACGTCGTCGGCTGGCCCGTGCCGTTCGCGCACACGCCGTTCGGGCGGGGACTGTGCGCGCTGCTGCGCTGCGCCGCGGCCGACGGCACCGCCGACGACGTCCTGGCCTACCTGCGGGCGCCCGGCATCCTGCAGGTGCCGGCGCTTGCCGATCGGGTCGAGGCAGGACTGCGGCGCTCGGGCAGCGGCTCGCTCGCCGAGGCGGTGGCGGCGTTCGAGGAGATCGCCTTCCCGCTCGATGCGCTGCGCCGCCTGCGCGACGCCTCCGCGGCCGGCGGCGTCGCACTGCTCGACGCGACGGACGCCGCGGCGCGGCGCTGCTTCGCGGCGGGCCGGCGCCGGGCGGCACCGGTGCTGACCGACGAGGAACGACCGGACGCCGACGCGCTGCGGGCGGCGCTGACGGCGGTGCGCGACCTGCGGGCCCTGGCCGCCGCGGACCCCGGCACGGCGCCCGACGCGGCGGCGCTGCTCGCCACGCTGGAACGGCTCGAGGTGCGGCTGGGCGGGACTTCGGGGCCGGGCGTGCGGATCGCGGGCCCGCTCGACGTGCGGGCGCAGCGGTTCGGCGCGCTGATCGTCTGTGGCCTGCAGGAGGGCGTCTTTCCCGCCCCGGGGTCGGGCGAGCCCTTCCTGCCCGACGCCGTGCGCCGCGAGGTCAATGCCGCGACCGGCTTGCGGCTCCCGCTTCGCGAGGACGTGCTGGCCGCCGAGCGCTCGCTGTTCGCCGCCTGCGTCACGCGCGCCGAGGCGGCGCTGCGCCTCAGCTGGCGCTCCTCGGACGAGGAAGGGCGGCCCGGGCTGCCCTCGTCCTTCCTCGAGGACACGGCGGCGCTCTTCGAGGGGGACCTGCTCGCCACGCCGGCGCGGTCCCGGCCGCTCGCTGCGGTCACCTGGCCGGTCGACGAGGCGCCGACCGCCTCGGAGCAGGTCCGCGCGCTGGCCGCCACCGGCCCGCGGGTGCACCCCGCCGGCTTGGCGGCGCTCGCCGCCCCCGCGGTGCTCGACGCGGTGGCGGGCCGGCGCCTGTCCCCGAGCGCGCTCGAGACCTACGTGCGCTGCCCGGCCCGATGGTTCGTCGAGCGCGTGCTGCGGGCTGCGGCACTCGCCCCCGATCCTGAGGCCCTGCGGCGCGGCTCGCTCCAGCATCGCGCGCTCGAGCGGATCCTCACCCGCCTGCGGGACGAGACGGGCTCGGCCCGGGTCTCGCCGGCGACCGTCGCTGCCGCGCGGGCGATCGCCGCCGACGTGATCGCCGGGCTGCAGGCCGAGGAAGGGGAGGCCGCCGAGGCGCCGGCGACGCGCGCGGTCTTCCGGGCACTCGAGCGGGGCGTCGTCCGCTACCTCGAGCGGGCCGTCGACGAGACCCCGTGGGAGCCCGCGCATCTCGAGGCGCGCTTCGGATTCGCCGAGGGCGCGGGCCCGCTCGTGCTCGGCGACGGCGAGGACCGGGTCGAGGTCGTCGGGATCGTCGATCGCATCGACGTGAGCCCCGGGGCCGACGGGCGGGCGATCGTGCGCGACTACAAGCTCAGCGGCGCGTACGCGCAGAAGAGCTGGATCGACGACGGGCGGCTGCAGGTCGGCCTCTACCTGCTCGCCGCCCGCCGGGTCTTCGGCCTCGATCCCGTCGCCGGGCTCTACCAGCCGCTGGGCGGGGACCTGCGTGCGCGCGGCCTCGTTCGCGACGACGGCGGCGTGTGCGACGGCGGCCTGTATCCGCGGGACCGCGTCAGCGCGGCGGAGTTCGACGAGCGGCTGGCCGAGGTCGAGGCGGCGGCGGTCGCGGCCGTCGCGGCGATGCGCGCCGGCTGCCTGACGCCCAACCCGGACCGGTGCGGCTTCGCCGGGTCCGGCTGCGCCTATCCCGGGATCTGCCGGAGCGCGCGGGCGTGACGGCGCTGCGCGACGATCGCACCGGCCCCGGCGGGCGCGACCTGACCGAGGAGCAGTTCGCGGCGGTTCGCGACCGCGAGGGGCCGATGCTCCTGAGCGCGAACGCCGGCAGCGGCAAGACGACCGTGATGGTCGAGCGGTTCGTGCGATCGGTGCTCATCGACCGCGTCGAGGTCGGCGCGATCCTGGCGATCACCTTCACCGACAAGGCGGCGGCCGAGCTGCGGACCCGCATCCGCGCCCGTCTGCGCGAGTGCGGCGCCTTGGCCGAGGCTCAGGAGCTCGAGCGCGGATGGGTCTCGACCATCCACGGGTTCTGCGCGCGGATCCTGCGCGCCCATCCGCTCGATGCGGGCCTCGATCCCCGGTTCGCCGTGCTCGACGAGCCCGCAGCGGAGCGGCTCGCGCACGCGGCGTTCGCCGACGCCTTCGCCGCGACGGTCGAAACCGGCGGGGACGCCGCGCTCGATGCGCTCTCCCGCTACCGCGTCGACGAGGATCTCCGCGACATGGTGCTCGCCGCCCACGGGCGCTTGCGCACGCGGGGGATGGCGCGGCCCCGCCTGCCGGACCCCGCGCCGCGCGACCCGGTGGCCGCGGCGCTGGCGCTGCGGGCGACTGCTGCAGCGCTCCTGGCGGAACTCGCACCGGGGGGCCCGGCCAGCGAGCAGTCCGCGGCCGAGACGATGCGCGCGATCCTCGACGGCGTACCCGCCGGCGGGCCCGTGCCGCCCGGGACGCTCGGCGATCTCAGACAGCCCGAGCGCCGGACGGCGACGCTGCAGGGACCGGCGGCCGACGCGGTCCGGGCGGCCTGGGCGGACGTCGAGCACGCCGAGCGCGACGCGGCCGCCGTCCCCGTATACGAGTGGATCGTCCGCCTGGTGGCGGAGTTCTCGGACCGCTTCGCCGCCGCGAAGGCCGCCCGGTCGGGCCTGGATTTCGACGACCTCGAGCTGGCCGCGCGCGACCTGCTCACGGATCGGCCCGCCCTGCGGGCGCGCTACGCCGAGCGCTTCGCGGCCGTGATGGTCGACGAGTTCCAGGACACGAACCCGCTGCAGCTCGAGCTGCTGCGGCTGCTCGCTCGCGACAACCTCTTCGCGGTCGGCGACGAGTTCCAGTCCATCTACCGCTTCCGCCACGCGGATGTCGGCCTGTTCCGCGCCGAGCGTGCGGCGCGGGCAACCGAGGGCCGTGCCCGCTCCCTGGCGCGCAACTTCCGGTCGGGTGCCGCGCTGCTCGAGACGATCAACGCCGCCTTCGCCGGGCACGTGTTCAAGGAGGGCTTCGTGGCGCTCGAGGCCGGCGCCGACGGTTG